>NZ_CAJNBJ010000020.1 GCF_905220995.1 Nitrospira defluvii | reverse complement strand
GTAACAAACGGGGGAAGGTCACCCCTCCTTCTGAGAAGCGAAATGGGCGATCGGTGAAAAGCAGGGGGGTTCGTGGTGAGGTGTATCTGGTGAAATCGATAGGCCAGTACGAGTTCGCCAGCATATGCCGTGCGACTTGCAGTGAGGTTCCAGGCCTCAATTGGAAGATGTTGTCGCAGGAGTTGGTGATGGGAGCCAATTTGACCCCGGGCCGTACTTCATTGAGGAGAAGGGTCTTAATGTTCTCAGTTAGTTCTTGAGGGATAAACTCTATGGAGGTTGGACTTTTGTAGGGATGGAGCCGTCTGAGCGTGCTGATGAATGGCTTGCTGATCGTGGCTTCTGTAAAGATGCGCCAGGGAATACCGAGCATGTGCCAGAACTGTCGCTCGATTTCTAGTTTCTGTAGAGTACGAGTTTTGTAGAGGTCTCGTTCGTACTTTACCGACCATGCTTGATAGTGGACTTTGTCACGAGACCCAAGCGTCAACAAAAAGTCGGTTGTCATAATGATTGGATGCTTACTCTTTGGATCAGTCGGGTGTTTAAATCCGAGTGAATTCGCAATAGCCACAGTATTGTCCTGAGGAAAGAGAGGATACTGTTCGCGAATATCCAGAACCTCATTATCGAGGTCTGCTAAGTGGAAGAAGATGAGCTCCAGGCGGCTGAAGAGGTGGTGAATACGCCCAGTGGTCGCGCCCTTCAGTCTGGTGCGTAGACCGCGAGAGCTGAAATCAAAAACGGTTAGCCACGGTTTATACGCAAAGTATTCTCCCTTTCCTCTCCCCTGCTGGATCCAGCGAGCAATGAGTTCCGGCGTAACGACCTGTTTGTAGGTAGGCATGGATGATGGTCTCGCTCAGCCTGAAAGGTGCCAAATGGTAAAAAAAAGTTACCATTCATGTCAAGTGTCATGATGGTGGCCGCGTCTTCATCCGTGCCGGGTTATGGCGATTGGCTCGATTTTGAGGAAAGGAAACCTGCGATGGTAATAGCGATGGGACTAGGAGAGGTCGTCAGCTATGCGCGACGACGGTGTCGGTGGAGACGTAACAGACGGTAGGGCCAGGATATACTGCCTAGTGAGATGGTTCTGAGGCGAGTTTCTGCTGTTTGCCGGACACTTTCTTTAGTGTCTCCCGTTGAGTTTGAGTGGATGGATGGAACGCGATAAATGGCCGAGGCGTGTCGAGAAAGATACATTTTGGAATATTCAGAGACAGGGGGGATGTGTCATAGGCTTTGGAGAGTGTGAGGAGGACCTGTTTAGGGGAAAGGCCATCTAGTTTCCTAATGTCTGGAACAGGTGTCCTCCTGGAATTGGCCTGTAATAAGTCTTGAACAAGAATGATCTCCCAGCCGCTCGCAGCCATTTCCATCTCGATGGGGGGCACCCCTAATGCTGCGGCGAGGCCATGCAGGATTGGAATACGCGGGGGTGGATTACGACCTGATTCAATTATGCTGAGATAGGCGTGAGTAATACCTCGTCCTTCAACGTTTGCAGAAACCACCCGTGCTAGTTCGCGTAGACCAAGCTTCTTTGCTAGGCGTAAGCTCCGCAGATATTTGCCAAAATCGTTCTTCATTGAGGTCAGTTTTGTGTCGTAAATGCTGTTCGAATCATATGAACACACAATCAGTCCCTTCTGAAGTGGCGAGTTCGCCAGGTACAGAAGTACGGACGTGTGCTCGGTTAATTAAAAAGGGGTTCTACCGTAATTTGGACGGAGACGGGAGACATGAAAATGCAGTGCGGTAATTCTCCGATTGGAGAGTCTACAACTTTAATGTCAAGTCTAGGACTTTAATGTCAAGGCTACAACTTTAATGTCAGCTCACACAGGTCTGATGTGATCAATGGTCTGCTTGATTCCATAGTACCTGGTATACCAAGAGTCTACCTGTCCTAGCAACATTCTTGGGGGGCGCGCGTCCGAAATTCCGAAGAAAAAGATTCTGGCTCTTTGTTTTGTTGGTGAGGTAACGCATAGTATACCAGGCACCTACGCCCCAGGTAGCGAACTGCTGAGTTGGAGCGAGATCTACGGTGTAGGGGAGGGCGAGGCTTATCTGGCGTCTCGTTGCACCATGGCACTCGTTCGGAACGACTGGAAACCGACTGGAGAGTGCGGTATGGTTATGTTCATAGGAGCAGTGCTCGGGGGTTTGCGCTTAGCTTGCAAGCCGACTCATAAAGGCTCGGAGAAATCCGGGCCTTTTGGTTTTTCAGAGCTTGACACGAACGTTAGAGTCAGTCGCTGGCGGCAATGGAGAAGCTGTCGACCATGCTCAGCTGCCCGTGACCGGTGACTTTTCCACGGGTAACATATTTCTTCACCACCGAATGAGCAACGCTCATCTTTTAGGAGGTAACTCTTGACCACTGTCGCATTTTGAAACGCGGAAACCCAATGTGCTACCAGGGCAGGGATTCGAAAAACACGCGCACGGTTCCATAGACTTCCTCAAAGGGAGGTAAGTCCTCACGAATCTCATTGGCTAATTGAGGATACTCTTTTTTCGAACGCTGGATAATCGCAGGGCTCGCCATAGACGTTCGATCCACTGTGAGGCCACGAGAGGCGGCCTTAGACTTCAAGGCCTCAAGAATCACTGCTTTCACCAGCTCATCGGTCACGGGATAGTCTTTGATCATCCGGAAGAGATCGTAGGCATCCTGTCGGCGCACTCGGTTTCTGACTTCTTGCTGAAGGAGCGCTCTCAGTTTCTCTGCCATTAGGTCAATGAAGCTATACGCATGAATGACGGTCCCGTCAGGAAAACGAAGTTGATCCACCGAGCTGGTCTGTTCGTTAAAACTGTAATCCACATCCACCACATCGGGGCAGTTCTTGGCCACGAGATGACCATGTTTTCTCGTTCCCTTTTCCGCATATCCTAGTGTCATTTGAATGGTTTGAAATTCGGCGTCTGCTCGTTTTGGTCTTACCGCATAAGATTGCACGCGGCAATCCACTCCGTAGTCGAGCTCCTCGACCGCCACTGCAAGCCGGCCTTCAAACTTCGAACGAAAGGTCTCCTGATCAAATTCAGCGAATCGTTGGGCTGTTGAGAAATCAATGTCCCGCGTATATCGCGAACTCTCGTACCGAATCGCGAGAAGGATGCCCCCCTTTATGATCATGTGGGGTTGAAGATCGGATGAACGGCCAATTGCCACCAACACGGTGTGGACCGCCTGTCGAAGTTCTCGTTGCGCGGCATCAGGCGCCTTCTGGACCCAAGCAGCAATGTCACATTCCTCCATGCATGCCTCAGCTGTGATTAAGTGACAGGCACCAGCGTGCGGAATAGCGGGAGCTGTATTCAGAAAGGGGGTCCAGCTTCCGGGAACCGCCCCGCTGGACAGTCGTCGCCCACTTCTCAATAGTTGCGTTCCCTGTGATCCCACACCGTTCATCGAGCACATACCCAGCTCGGGCTTTATCGATCAGCGTGCCATGTCGATCAATCTCCTCGACAATCAACGCTTCATACTGTCTCGCATGAGCCTCATACACTTCGATAACATGATTAATCCCGCCGCACAGGTGTGCGGCGCGAACCATATCCAGAAATGTTCGGCCGATTGTCGAGACTCGTAGGACTCGCTCCTTCCCGATTTTGAATGCACCAGTATGGGCGCTTGCGTACTTATGCACTGGTTTTTTGTCAATTCGGGCAAAGCGGATGCGCGTCAGTCGAGGCAGACTCCCGTCACGGTAGGCTTGCAGGTGCTCGCCGAGATCTGACCTCATTCTGAGCACCGCAAAGCTAGACCATTTCGTTTGTTGGGGAGTACTATAAAAAATGGTGGTGAGAATTCGATTGGTCAGCCCATGATAGGCCATCGCACTCAGATGTGAAAGATAGGCAAACGGATCCACCGAGCACAAAATGTCTTCTGGCGTGAACTGCGTCTTCCCCAAAATATTGTACACACTCCCCCGGAAATCTCGTCTCTTTCGCAAGATACCTCGACTCAGCAGGGTGCGGAGTAGCGATCCGAAATCACCAATATCCGGGACGGACTTTTTTAATCGTCCGATTTTCAGCCCTTCGACCTGTTTCTTGTCGTAAAGGTCGAATAAAAGACGACCGAGTTCATACTCTGTCAGAACTGGCTGAGTCAGTCGTCCAATTTCAAGGGTTGCCGCACCTGCAAGATCCAGTGACATTGGATAGAGCCTTCGTGGAATTACAAAGTGACAACATTGAGGAAACGAGGATCACGAAGCATACGTGGAGAGGTGTATATGTCCTAAGGACATATACACCTCTCCATACTGACTTGTCAATATAGCCACCGCTTTTACAACTATAGGCTTATATCACTTTTAGTATTGACGACTTCGTGATGCAGCATTAGAATGTCCTTAGGACATTCTAATGCTGCATATCAGTCGACTCATTTCTCTCTTCCACATTCCCCCCAGTAAACCTTATTCTTCTCGAGTTACTTCAAGAGAATCCTCGAAACCTAATCAACCTGTAGATTTCGGCATTCGCTGAAGTAACATCACAACCATCGATCGGAACACCTCAGGATGTATTGTTCATCGAGATGGCGATCACGACAGTCCCAACCGATCCGTCACCGAATCCACGAGATGAGGCTCGACGCCTAGGTACTTCTCAGTCGTCATCACGGAACTGTGGCCATACAGCTGCTGAATTTCCCGCATATCTTTGGTCAGTGCGTAACACAGCCGGCCGAAGGTACGGCGCAAGTCATGCGGAGCCACATGTTTCCCCAAGGCCAGCTGTGCGTACCGTCCAACAATTCGCCAGATCGTATCCTCCGTCACTCCCTTGCCCCAGACGCTGCCGTGGCGATTGATGGCTCGGATTACTCGGCCGGACTCAATCCCTGCCGCCTCGACCCACCGGTCCCAGGCGTTCTTCACCACGCCAGGGAGGGGAAGGGTGCGAAGCCGTTTCCCTTTGCCTCGCAGATTCGCGAGCACCCATCGACCCTCGCGTTCGCGCACCGCCGTCACCGCCAACTGCGCAATTTCCGCCCGCCGAAGCCCACACCGCAGGATCAGCATCAACACGAGATAATCCCGTTTGCCCACGATCGTCCGCACGTTCGGCCCACTCAAGATGCGCTGTGCCTGTTCACGTGGCAACCACACTCCAGCCCGAACCCCACGATTGGGAACCATCGGAATGCGGAGAATTGCCATTCCTGTCGGGGTATCGAGCACTTGTTCGGCCATCCCTTCATGCGCTAGACGGCGAAGGACAGTTAGATGGAGATTGATCGATTTCGGAGCGAGCTTCTTGGTGAGCAGCAGATAGTCACGGTAGCGCAGAACCGTCGTCTTCGACAACAGCATCAGCTTCGTCCGTGCAACCCACGCCCGATACATCGAGGCTGACGCACGATAGGCGCGTTGTGAATGTTGAGAGGCACAAGCCAGAACCACCTGATCGCACAGCTGGGTCCACTGTGCCCGGGTCATTGTCTTTTCACTCATGGGTCGTTCTTTTTGCGCAGCTCAAACTGTGAGCCCTACTCTCAGTTCGTGATAGTCTATCTTATCACGTCTTACGTGCAATGCACTTCCCGAGCGAATGGAAATACGTTCTTAATCTGGTAATTGATAGATCTTCCAGTGGTGGCCATTGACTATCCCGATTATTCCCAGGCGTCCATGAGGATCACCGAACGAAAGTAGGTTCTCCTTGTTCTCATTTTTTAGGAATCGCATGTAATACCCCTGCAACATACTCGTGACCGAGGTCCGCACGGGCGCTACCTTAATGAGTCGTTCCATGAAGACGGCGACACAAGGAGGCCCTGTCACGTCGGGATCATCAATGGTCATGTGCGGATCATATTCCCCCGGCAGACCTGTAACGTCGAGGGCAGTCCATATCTTGGGGCCGTGTGACTCAAAGTATCTCCAAACATCGCCGGCAAGGACCCCGGCCAGACGTGTAATCAACGCCAAGTCATTTTGTGCGCGCCCCTTAAACGACACACGCTCAGCCACATTTCGATATCTTTGTGTGGCGGATTGGCGGGCGATGTGTTCATCAAACGATGCCTTGATTTGATCCAGATCTGTGCGACGATCCCAATAGATGTCTACATTCGTCGCCGCATGGGCTGCGATACAGGAGGCCATGTAGGCGATGAACGAATCGAAGGGAACAAATCGTTCGCCTCTTGGAGAGGACCGTTGTTTATACTCCCTCCCATAAGCCAAGGCCGCGTCTTTTGTTCGTCGGCCTTCATGAATCATGCAGGCGCCATGAGCATAGAACGCGAACAGATGTATGGAGAGACTCGTACGATTCAGCGTCTGGACGAAAACCTCCCTGGCTGCCTCGTTTTGGAGCACGTCCTTGTATTTATAATCCTCTTTGCCAACAATTGAGCCGAGGTGTTTCGAAATCCGGGCTAATTCTGGAGCCTGTGCCAATGGAAACAGAACTGCTCCCACTCCAAAGCCAGACTCCTCGGTTGACTGCGGGCGATTACTGGTTCCAGTTTCATCAAAGACAGCGATGTATTTCTTCATGTGCTATTCAATTTGGTCAATCAGTGCACATCTGGCCTGTCGCAAGATCGACGTGCATGTTACGCACCGCTATAAAGGTCACGCATTTGTCTCAAATGGCTCGAAGAGCATCGTGGTACAGGCGCAGTGTTTGGAGTCGAGCAGAAATTCTGACAGCAAACTCCCATGCCGCCAAGTAGCTAAACATCCTACTGTTTGCCGTGTATCAGGCCTGGTCTGAGACCAGAAGTTCTTGCCTCGCGGGATCTACTTGATCGGGAGCTTACACGGTTCTTGGACCAAGAAGCAGAACCCTGACGCGCGAACCTCAACTCAAGACAAGGCATGGAGAACATCGTTGGGGGGAGCTATGCAAAAACATGGGCAGACAAAGGCACGAAATGAACGATACCTTAAACCCCGCTCTGGATCAGGCGAATCGCAGAAGTGTGGAAGCGCACTCGGTTAGATTGGTAGGGCTAACGGTTGACCCGCCCCGCGAATGTAGACCAAACGAGACCTGAGGAATTGGCCTGCGCGTGATCGGTTTGAGCCGCCAATGCGGCGAATCGAAACTACCATAGCTCACGTGAGCGCCTCCAGTAATTCGAGAGCGGCGGGGGCTCTCTGGGGCAGCGGAGCCCAGCCCGCGGCAAAGGCGGCTGGTGTCACGTCCTGTAGCGAACTGTGGGGACGTAGATTATTGTAATCCTCCTGCCACCGCGTTAATTTTTCCCGCGCATCCTCGAGCGTGAAGAAGACTTCCACGTTCAAACACTCATCTCGAAGACGCCCGTTGAAGCTCTCGATGAACCCGTTCTCGACCGGTTTGCCCGGGCGAATAAAGTCGAGCTGAATCCCGTGGCGATAGGCCCAGGCATCCATGACACGACTGGCAAATTCGCTGCCGTTGTCCACGGTGATCGAACGCGGGGTACCTCGCTGCCCCACGAGCAGCTCTAAGGCCTGGGCCACCTTCTCGCCTGTCAGCGACCGATCGGCCAGCAGGCAGAGGCATTCACGGGTGAATTGATCGACGACCGTCAGGATTCGAAACGACCGACCATCGGCGACCCGTTCGCTCATGAAGTCCATGCTCCACCGTTGGTTCGGGGCGGTTGCCTCTGGCTGCGGTACACGGGCTCGGCCGGCCGCCTTCGTCCGGCGTTTCGTCCGCACCGTCAGCCCTTCTTCCGTATAGAGCCGATAGATGCGTTTGGCGTTCACGCGCCAGTCGTCCCGTCTCAGCAACACCGTCAGTCGCCGATACCCGAACCGCACCCGTGCCGCGGCCAACTCGCGCAACCGGATCCGCAACGCCTCCTGCGGATCACGGTGCCCCTGATACCGCAATGAAGCGCGCGCCATCGGCAACAGCCTCGACACCCGGCGCTCGCTGACCTGATAGGTCACCTGCGCCCAGCGGGCGAGGGCCCGCCGGTCCCGAGGCCTTAGAGCTCCCATGAAGGGTGCCGCTGTCAAGATGTTCGGAGAAGGGGGGATACGTCGTCCATCCTCCCATTCGTGCTCTCTGGCACATTCAGCTGGACCAGAGGGGCGCCCCATTCTTTTTTCGAGCCTCGAAGGCTACGCTCTAAAGACGAGGTTACCCGCTGCTGGAGGTATCCCAACTCCATGCTCCGTCGTCGGCGGTGTCCTTCCTCTTGTGAATCCTCTCCTGACGAGCGACTGCAGCTACGCCACGGCTCCGAGTCGCTGAGGTTGATAGACCGTCTCGTCCCGCAAGACGTGGAAGGCGATGGTCAACAGTTTCCGTGCCAAGGCCACGATTGCGGTTTTCTTGCCACGACGGCGCGCGACGCGATGCCACCACTGTTGCAAGGGGCGGGCGGCTGGAGCCTTCACGGCTAGTGCCGCGAAGGCGGCTTGCACCCAGACCGCCCGGATCTCACTGCGCCCTTGTTTCGTGATGGCGCCATACCGCACCTGCTCACCGCTGGCTCGCACACTCGGGGTGAGGCCACTGTAGGCCACTAGATGCTTGGCGGATGGAAACCGTTGGATCGTGTCCACGGCAGCGAGGAGGGTTTGGGCACTAATGGGCCCCACGCCGGGAATCGTTTCGAGTTGGGCCACACGGGCGTCGGTCTGTGCGCGAGCGTGCAACTCCTGGTCGAGGGCCTTCAGGGCGGCAAACAACGCCGTCGCGAGTTCGGCATAGGCGTCCACGACCGCCTGAGTAGATGCTGAAACCGACACCCGTTTCAGCCGAGCCCAGCCGGACAGGGTCGAGAGCGCACGGGTTGGGAGAACTACCTGCTGCTGGCGCAGGAGTCCACGGATCACATTGATCGTCTTGGTCCGCATGGTCACGAGTTGCCGACGCGCCACCAGCAAGTGTCGCACCTCTCGACTCCGCGGCTCTGGCACATGCACCGGTTCCGGCAGTCCCCCGATGCGCAGGAGATGGGCGAGCAATGCGGCATCCACCCGATCGGTCTTCTTCTTGGATTCGGCTATCCATTTCACCTTCAGCGGATGCACGACATGCACCTGGGCACCGAGCTCACGTAGCACATCAACGATCCAGGCCGTTTGCCCGCCGGCCTCAATGGCCACCCGCAAACCCTTCGCCTTGTAACGCTGGAGCACTGTCCGGATCGCTTCCGCGGTGGTCGCCACCGCCACTTCCCGAACCCGGCGGCCGTGAGCATCTTCCAAGCACATATGGGTCGACTTGATGGAGATATCCAGGCCACAGTAGTACATGCCAACCTCCCTTGGTTAGGTAATGAGGAACCTGCGTGCCACTTATCTACCGCAGTTCCATCCGGTTGGCACCCTTCATAGCTTCTTTTTTCGGACAATCTCCTGGAGCATGTGGCGATCCAGCGAGAGATCGGCCAGCAGGCGTTTGAGCTTGGTATTTTCCTCGCGGAGCTGCCGGAGTTCCCGCAGTTCGCTGAGGCCCAGCCCCGCATATTTGCGCTTCCACACGTAGAAGGTCTGTTCGCTGATGCCGACCTCGCGGCAGATCTCCGCGACGGTTGTTCCACTCTCCACGTGCCGTAAGGTGGCCAGGACTTGCTCTTCGGTATGCCCCCGTCGTCGTCCCATCGTTGTGTCCTCCTTCTGGGTGAAGAAGACCACGCCGCAGGCCGTTTCCTCAAGTTCCCGCTGGCCTACTTTTCGGGTTTTGGGTCAACCGGGCGGAACTGGCCCTCATGCGCCGAATTGACGAGCTGCATCTGGCCCATCCGTTTGCCGGCGCCCGCATGCTGCGCGATCTCTTGCGGCAAGAGGGCCACGCTGATGCGACGCATGGGTCTTGAGGCGGTGTATCGCAAGCCGCGCACGACCCACCGGCATTCGGCCCACACCATCTATCCGTATCTCCTTCGGGACCTAACGATCAGTCGCCCCAATCACGTCTGGGCGGCCGATATCACGTATAGTACGCCCAGCCAACGAAGCCCGCCTGTCTGGGGCTGAGTTGCTTGAGCATGTCTGGAATGCATGACTCGATGGAGTTGCTGTAGCAGTCACGAGCATGCCCTCCTTCTGCTACGAGAAGGAGTGAGCCGAAGCGGCGGTGACTTGCCGGACACTGGCAAGGTGACGAAGTCCGTGGGAAACGGGGCTTGCGGCGAAGCGGTTACGCCAAGATGAGCCTCTAGGCTGAGCATGGGACGGTTGAGGAACACACACCTATTGACACGCATCTGAGGGTTGAAATGTCACCCCTGCCTACACCGCTTCACAGGCAGGACGCGGAGCGGAGCCAGTCATACGTATGGACTGGGACGGCGAATGCTGGCGAGACATGTACGCTGGCCAGCAGGGAGTCATGGGGAGCGCGTAGCTAGACCGTGACGTCCGCGACGACTTGCGGAACGCAAGGAGAAAGACTGCGATAGGCAACCTCGCTCGTGTGTGGAGTCCAGCATGTGAACTGGGGAAGGCGTGTACCGATGACAAGGGAGTGTGTCCCCCCGATGCGGTACACGTTGGCGGAGCCCTCGTAGTAGTTCGAGGCCGGGAAAGCCGGCCACAGGGCGAAGGGGGGCAGTTGAAGGGGCTTGCTTGGCGAATTAACTGACCACAATGAGGTGAAGACCTTTGATAATCAGTGACATGCAACGCAAGCTGGCGACGTGGTCAACGGAGAACAAAGAACGCAAGTTCGATCGACTCCTGAGACTGATTGCTGATCGCGCTTGGCTGGCCGAAGCCGCGCGCATCACGTTAGCATCCAGTGGTGCGAGCACACCGGGCGTCGATGGGGTCGACAAGGCCATGATGACGGGAAACCTTCACCAGGAACTGGCGACGATGCGGGCCGAGCTGTTAGCGGGCTGCTACAAGCCGCGACCCGCACGGCGCGTGTACATACCCAAAGCGAACGGCACGTTGAGGCCCTTAGGTATCCCCAGTCTGCGGGATCGAGTGGTCCAGAGAGCGATGCTGATGGCCATGGAGCCGATATGGGAGAGTGATTTCCATCGAGCGTCCTATGGTTTCAGGCCCGCCCGGAGTGTGCACCATGCGATACGAACGGTCAAATTGCAGCTGCAGGAAAGTGATGAGCACAGAACGGCAGGTCGCTGGGTGATTGAGGGCGACCTGGCCAGCTACTTTGAGACCGTCCATCACCGCCTGCTGCTGAAAGGCGTCCGCAAACGTATCGCTGATCAGCGCTTCCTCGCCCTGCTGTGGAAGTGTATCAAAGCAGGCTGGGTTGATCGGGGTCTATTTTGCGCCGCGAGCGAAGGCGTTCCGCAAGGGGGAGTCATCTCTCCGCTGCTATCCAACATCATGTTGCATGAATTCGATGACTGGATGGAAGCGAACTACCTGAGCAAGAAGGTGCGCAAGGACCGATGGGCGTGGAACTTCGGAATTCTCACACAGCGGCCGATTGCTGTGCGAGAGAACCGGCAGTGGAAACCAGCCGTATCCTACTGCCGCTATGCAGATGATTTCGTCGTGGTCGTCAAAGGAACCCGCGCGCATGCTGAGGCGATACGCGAAGCGTGCCGGACGTTTCTGGAAGGTCAGCTCAAACTCACGTTGAATATGGAGAAGACCCATATTACCCATGTGAACGACGGCTTTGTCTTCCTCGGCCACCGTATCATTCGCAAGCGGGGACCGCGAGGTCATCTGCGACCGGTCACGACGATTCCATGGGAGAAGTACCGGGGCTTCACGGACAAGCTGGTCAAGGAACTGTCTGGCAATTACAGCGTGAACAGAATGGACCTGATGGAAAGCCTGAACCGGAAACTCTCGGGGTGGGCGAACTTCTATCAATACACCGACTATACGGCGACCGTCTTGAGCCGAGTGGACCGGACCGTCTTCTGGAAGCTCGGACATTGGCTCGCGCGCAAGTATCGGCGAGGATTCCCGAGCCTGATGCGCGAACACGTCCGGGCACCAGAACCGGGGCGCGCCATAACTTGGGTACTGAAGGGACAGAATAGTCGTGGGTGGTATGGCGAACAGGCGCTTCGGCGCCTCGTCACCAGCCGCAAAGGTCAGTTCAGGTGGCGGAACCCGGAAGGGAACCCGTACCTGATTCGCGACGAGCATCGCACGTTCCTCGAATCGCGCTACGCTGACGTGGCTTTTGCTTTAAGCAACGCTTGAATGGAGAGCCGGATGCGCTGAGAGGTGCAAGTCCGGTTCGGGGAGGAGAGGCTGGGAGATAGTTCGACTACGCCCGGTCTCTCACTCCACTTCCGATGGCGCGGGGCTTCGTGTATCTGTTCGCCGTGCTCGACTGGGCCAGTCGCCGGGTGTTGGCGTGGCGGCTCTCCAACACGCTCACGACCGATTTCTGCCTGGAGGCCGTTCGGGACGCCCTGGCCCACTCTGGCACACCGGAGATCTTCAATACCGACCAAGGATGCCAGTTTACCAGCCAGGAGTTCACGGGGCTCCTGACGCATCACGGCATCCAGATCAGCATGGACGGGAAAGGGTGTTGGCGGGACAACGTGTTCGTGGAACGACTCTGGAAGAGCATCAAATACGAGGAAGTCTATCTGCACGCCTATGAGACTGTCGGCGCCGCGCACCAGGGCTTGGCGCGCTACCTGACGTTCTACAACCAGACCAGGCCGCATCAGGCGCTTGACGGCCAGACGCCCGACCAGGTGTCCTCTGACCATCTGACGACAGGGCTCACGGCCGCGTAGTCAGCAACCCGCGAGGCGCCACTTAAGAAAGGGAATCGGCTGTCCAACCAACCGGAGCCACCTCTCACAGCGGCACTTATATATAACTGCCGCTGAAGCGTACCGGCTGGTCGAGGTGGATACACAGCTTTAAGAAGAGAATGGGGATAAACGTCGGCACGTTCTCATAACCCTATCGCATAATCACTGTTCCATTTTTCCCCCAATAGTAATAGATGGAGAAGTTGGGAAAGATCGCTTCCTGAGTATTCTGTCCGGCAACGGTAAACAGCACCCCCCGCAGCACCGACCCAGTGATCGCCTAAGCGATACTGAAGGGTTGGTTGGCCACCGAACGTATTAAATCCATTCCTCCCTCCGGTCGTGACCTGATGACCATCTGCGCGCCACGTCAGCCCATGGAAGCCGACGAGTTCGAGGTTATACCCAAAGCCTCGCTTCTCATCGAGAATATGCTCGATGATCAGACGGGTGTTGATGATGTCGCTCGGATAGGTGGTCTCTCCGGACTGACTCCCCGGTAAATGGTATGAATAAAACACGCCGGCGCTGATGCGAAAGGGGGCGAGATTCTTGCGAGCCAAAAGGCCCTCCGCCCACATGCGTGAGCCGAATCGTGAAGTAGGGAGACGTCCGAGCGGGGCAAACCCGTCTGGGGGGCTCTCCGTTCCGGCCCCTGTACTGGTCGGGAGCACGATCATATTGAACGTCGTGATCGACGGACGCCAGCCGTTCGAATATGGTCAGGCAATGTCTCAACGCAAAAACGACAAGATCGAGAGCTTAGCAGCTCCAATTTAGGACTGGGGGCTTGCCTCGATGGAAAGAACGGGAAGATACGTATGCTCGAGGCACATCTGAAACATCTGTGCCTCAAACCCGAAAAGCGAAGACTAAGAAGCAGCGGTAGAGGAAAGTTCCCGCACAATAGTCTCTTCCCAGGATCGATCAATCACTGCTAGCGAACCATCGTTGCAGCCCGGGAGAGCTCCGACGCTAGGGGACTCTTTGTCGTCCGATCGGGAGGCAAGGGGAAAAAACCAGCCTTCACCACAGCCTCCTGTCCTTCATAGCTCATGATGAATGCCAGAAACTCTTGCACGGCAGCGGGTACGGGCGAGTGTGGCGACATGTCTGCATAGAGATACAAGACCCGTCGAAGGGGATATGTCTGATCGGCCACCGTTGTTGATAAGGGCGTCACGAACGGCATTCCGGGCGCCTCGGCAAGGGGCACGACCCTCACGAAAGAGGCGTGAAGACCCAGTCCGCTATAGCCGATGCCGAAGACATCACGGCTCACATCGAGAATGACTGAGGCTGCTCCAGGATTGTCATGCGATCCAACCCTGAACTCGCCGCCGGCGAGAACATGTTCCTGGAAAAAGGCTCGCGTCCCGGATTTGCGGTCGCGCCCATAGAGCTGGATTGGAGCCTGTTCCCATTCGTTATCCACTCCCAATTGTCCCCACCGGGTGATGGCTGCTGAGTAACCACGGTTGCGGGTCGTCGAAAAGATGGCATCGGCTTGGTCGATAGTGAGCCCCGCTAACGGATTATCCTTATGGACGTACAGCGCCACGGCGTCGACCGCTACCGGCACGACTGTCGGTTCATGTCCATGTTGCGCGACAAATTCGCTGACTTCGTTATCAAAGAGCTCCCGGGAGGAGGCAACCATTTTAAAACTCACGGCGCGGTCTTCCGGCCACATCACCTTACCAACCTTGTTGAGCGGCGGCTGTAGGAATTCGGCAATGGCCTTGCCGGACCCGCCGCCTCGCACATCAATGACGACGTTCGGTTGTCGGCGTTGGAACTCCAGGCTGAGGCGGGTCAACAGGGGATACATCGCCTCAGAACCCTGAATCCTAAACCTGCCGGACACGTGCGTCTGCGGGCGATAGTGTGCCAAGGCCGAATCGACTGTGTTCATGACAAGAGGACCGCTATGTTCAGCTTCCGATCGCTCAACCAACGCCACAACAGAGACCAGCTGAAGTGCAGACAGCAGAGCCAGTCCCAGAACGCCTATGCTACGAATTGGCAACATGCTTGAGTTCTCCATCAATGCGGTTCGCGACCGCCATCACCTATGACTCTCATGAGAAACGATTGCAGAAGAGTTATGTGACTGTTACAGGTTTATGAACACTTCATGACAAATGGACGCTGTGACAAGTGAGCTGCCGCACGATCGCCAGCTCACGGTGCCGCTCATGCACCCCGATGCTCGATCATGATTACACCGATTGAGGGGTTCGATGTCCACGAGGGGCTACCCGCTCAGTCCACCAGTAGGACCATTCGCTAGTCCTCTACCTGGATGCCGCTCACCAGGAATACCAGCCTCCTCGTCTCTCGTGTCTTTAAGCTTATATCCCAGACCTCTCACACACAGGATCGCTCGATCGAGCAAAGGAAGCTTCCGTTTGAGTCGCCGGATATGGACGTCTACTGTACGGGTCGTCCCATAGTAGTCGTAGCCCCACACAACGTTCAGCAGAACGTCTCGTGAGCGCACATGTCCTGGATGCTTGAGAAGGCATTCCAACAGATCGAACTCTTTTCGGGTCAGCCCGACTTCCCGACCGTTGACCAGGACTTCGTGTCGAGATATATCCATCATGAGCGCCCCATAGACATATCGAGACCGTTCTGAACGAGACCCATTTAGACTTTCCACAGAGCTCACTGTGGTTTTGGCACCACCTTGGGCAGAAGCTGAAACGGAATCCATTTGCACTGAGTCCCCTCGCCCATAAACGACATCAGGCTGATCTTCGTGGGCGGCGACCCATACAGGGAGCATGAAGACGCGAGATCCAGTGGGAAGCTGGTTGGAGGAGATACGGGGACCGGCTTGATGTCCGACAATTGAGATCACCGGCCATTGTTCAAGTGCACGATCGGGCTCACGATTGCCAGATGGCTGGCCCTGTTTCATGCTCTGTAGGCCGCTCGACTCCGTGGAGGGCTTCGAAGGAATCAGCCTGCAGAGCGGCCTCGCCTTGTTCTTCTTCGCGTCCATACTATGTCCTGTCTTCATAGAGCGTGACTCAACCGGTGGCACACGACTATCCTCGCATCCCACTCACATAGGCAGCGGTCAGGGGGTCATGGGGCTCCTCAAAAATCTGCTTTGCCGGCCCTGCCTCAATCAGTTGCCCCGATCCATGTTGAACCCAGAACAGGGCGGTGTAATCCGCGATGCGACGGGCCTGCGAAAGATTATGGGTCACGATCAGCACCGTGTAGTGTCCCCTTAGTCCGACGATCAGATCTTCGATGACGCCACTGGAAAGTGGATCGAGTGCACTGCAGGGCTCATCCATCAGGAGAACGTCAGGCAAGAGCACCAGCGCACGGGCCATGCACAATCGCTGCTGTTGACCACCTGATAGCGCCAAGGCCGGCGAATCCAAGCGGTCCTTGACCTCGTCCCACAGCCCCACATCCCGTAATCCCGTCTCGATAGTGTTGGCAAGCCGGTCCCGATCTCTGAGCCCGTGCTCGCGCAGGGGAAACTCCAGGTTCTTCCGAATCGAGAGAGGGAACGGATTTGGTTTCTGGAAAATCATGCCGACGCGGCGGCGCAAGCGGATTACATCGGTCTGCGGCGCCATCACGTCAAGTCCGCCGAGACGGATGCGCCCCGACAGCCGGCACCCAGGGATGAGATCGGTCAGGCGATTCAGCGAGGAGAGGAAACTGGTCTTGCCACAACCCGACGGCCCGATAAGCGCCGTGATGCAGCCTTGGTTGATTGCGAGTGTCACGTCGCGAAACGCCGGCTTCTGACCATAGTGCAGGCTGAGCTGCTCGACTTCGATGAAGGGCTTGGGCACGCAACAGACCGGCCGTTCTTCCAGCGAAAACCACGGCTGTGTACCAGGCGTAGACGTAGAGAACTTCATATCGTGACGATCCTCCGATGCAGCCAGTGCTCGGCCAGCCACGACGCCGTTCCATTGATCGTCAGCAGCAAGACAACCAACACCAGCGCCGAAGCATAGGCGTGGGCGTCTCCCCCGGAGACATTCATCGAGAGGTCGAAGATGTGGATGGACAGCGCTCGGCCTGAATCGAGCAGCGACTCCGGCAGGCGATCGACATAGCCGCTCGTGAAGATGAGCGCGGCCGTTTCCGCCATGGCCCGACCTACCCCCAGCACCAGACCGACCAAGAGTCCCGGTACGGCCGTCGGCAACAAGAGATGCACCAGCGTCGTGGTCCGCGAGAGCCCTAAGGCGGCGGCGGAGAGCCGGTACCCGCTCGGCACGGCGCGGAACCCTTCCTCTGTCGAACGGATGAGAATCGGCAGCACCATGCAGGCCAGGGTCAGACCACCGGACAAAATCGAGAATCCTAAGCCCAGCGTCTTGCAAAAGAAGGCGTTGCCGAAGAGCCCGAAGACAATCGACGGGACGCCCGCCAGCACATCAAGACTGCGGCGGGTCAGACGCCCGAATAGGCTGCCATCCGGAGTGAACTCAGCCAGCAATACTGCGGTTCCGACGCCGATGGGAAGGGCCACGCCAAGACAGACACCCAAGATCAACGCGGTTGAGATGAGAATGGGGCCGATCCCGCCTTCGCGTCCGGCGTTTCGAGGGGGGGTTGTCAGAAACGCCCATGACAGGTGACTGAGGCCGTGCCAGAGAATGTCCCCCACGAACCAGCAGAAGATCGCGGTCACGAGCACCGCCGCGCTCCACACCAAGGTCGCGGCAAGCCATTCCCGTCCCTCACGATGTCGTTCCAGTGCTTTATCCATAGATTCTTCCGTGGCTAATCCAGTCTGCCGCGGCGACCAGCGCCACAATCATCCCCATCAAGACCAAGCCGCTGACGAACAATGCGGCGCGATGGTCCCCGAAGGCATAGGCCATCTCAAGCGCGATGTTGGCGGTCAGCGTCCGCATCGGATCGAACAAACTGTGCGGTGTTTGGACCACGTTCCCGCAGACCATCAGAATCGCCATCGTCTCTCCGATGGCACGGCCGGTCTCAAGAATCGCACCGGTAAACAACCCTGATTGGGCCGCCGGAAATACGACCCCTCGAATGGTGGCCCAGCGCGATAATCCCAGGGCGGCCGCGCCACGCACGTATTGTGGGGGCACATTGGCGAGGCTGGCATCAGCCATTAACGCGATGGTGGGGAGAATCATCATCGCGAGGATGACGATTCCGGCCAACAGGCTCGGCCCAGGCGGATGGATCGATCCGATCAACGGGACGAGCACCACCAGGCCCCAGAATCCATAGACCACGGATGGAATGCCCGCGAGTAGTTCGATCAGCTTCCGGTAAGGGCGCGCCACGGCAAGGGGCGCGTAGTAGTGGCAGAAGACCGCGGAGAAGATCCCCAGTGGCGTCGCGATCAAGACGGAGCCGACCATCGCGAACAGGGTCCCCCACAGCATCGGCGTGAGATTGTACAATCCTTCGGCAGGATGCCAGGATGGATCGGTCACAAACCGTGCGATGCCCACGTGCCGTAAGACCGGAATGGCTTCCACGACAAGAAATCCCACGATCAGCAGCACGATTGCGCCCGCGAGCGTGGCGGTGCCACGCAGCAGCCAAAGCAGGAGCCGATCAGTCGGCCAGCGGGACAAAGTATTGCTGCCTGATGAGGTCATAGACCGCCTTTGCTTGTGCATATTCAATAAATGCTTTAGCGAGGACTGAGGGCGCCGCACGCGTCACGAGATGCAGGGGCCGCGAGAGTGGAAAAAGTCCTCTCCGTACATTCTCGGTCGAGGCGGCCACGCCTCCGATCGAAAGCAGTTGAATGGGAACCCGGTGGGCGGCGTCATATTCAGCCGTTCCGACGGACACGTACCCGATCGCATGGCGATTCCCGGCCACGGTCTTCACGCCTTGCTCGTTGTCTCCGATCACCACGTGGGCTTTCACATCCGTATTCTTCAGCCTGAAGTACCGAAGAAATACTTCTAGCGTAGACCGGCCCTCCGCTTTATTGACGACGGTGATCGGCGCATCGATTCCACCGACCTCTTTCCAGTTGGTGACCTTACCGGTATAAATCGCGATAATCTGGTCATCGGTGAGAACCCGCACCGGGTTGTCTTGATGGAGAATGATGCAGACCCCGTCGCGGGCAATGGGGAAGGCGGACAGATCCTGCTCATCCTCCTTCAACGCCCTCGAGACCAAGCCGATGTCGGCGAGGCCTTGGCGGGCGTCGGCGATGCCACGTGACGAACCGCCGGTCTGCACATCGATGCGCACGGTGGGATGAAGACTTTCGAACCGCTTGCCGATTTCGGCGACAAGGGGGGCCAGGGTGCTCGCGCCGGTGACCACCAGCTTCCCGGTCAGTGGATCTGCTCCAGCGGCCTGCGCTTCGGCTGATGCCAGGACGCTCAAGAGCCCCACCAATGCGAGAGTCACCAGAGTCCCGTATTTCTTTGGCGGAAACAAACCCGAGTATTCAGTCATGTAGATACCTCAATATATTGGCCATGGGCTTGAGTTCAGGCGACCGCCCCGCCGCAGGACGATCCTGAGCCGGCTGTACAGCCATAGCAGTGGTTGCGCATGACGATCTGGCGTTGATTCAGTTGAACCGGATCAAAGTCGCGGATATGGGCAGGCGCGCCCGGGCTCACTGGCAGTTCGAGCATCTGATTGAAGTCGCAGTCATAGAGAGTGCCATCCCACCCGATGGAAATCATCGACCGGCACATCACGCCAGCGGCCGCTGTGGGATTGAAAGCGTTGGCCAGCCGCTCCATATACTGCTCGTAATTGCCGCTCTCCACGAGAAACTCGAGATATCGGCTCACCGGCATGTTGGTGATCGTATAGAGATGGGTGAACTCGACGCCATGGCGAACCCGGAGTTCTTTCCGAAACTGCGCCTCGATCGCCTCCTGCTTGGGAGGGAGAAAGGCGCCGACTGGATTGTGCACGAGATTCAAGAGCAGGCCGCTGTCGGAGCGGCCGTATCCCAACCCGTTCAACAGGCGTAGCGCCTCGATCGACTTCTCGAAAATGCCGTCGCCCCGCTGCGCATCGGTCTGGCTGGCGCGATAGGATGGCAGTGAAGCAATGATTTCAACCCGATGCATCGCCAGAAACGCGGCCAAGTCTGCCTGTGAAGGGATCAGGAGCACGGACAAATTACAGCGATCCATCACATGCCGGCCGAGTCCGCGAGCTTGTTCGACCAACCATCGGAAATTGGGATTCAGTTCCGGTGCGCCCCCCGTGAGATCAACCGTGGGAATGTCGGTTGTGGCGAGCGCCTGCATGCACAGCTCTGCCGTTTCTCGCGACATGCGTTCGGTCCGATCCGGGCCTGCGTCCACATGACAGTGCTTGCAGGTCTGGTTGCAGAGCTTCCCCACGTTGATCTGAAACACCGTCATCCCGGTCGCTCGAAGCGGGAAGAGGCCGGCTTGATCGAGTCGGGTCTCAAACGATGAATAGCCGTGCGTGTCGGCGAGCAGCTTGAGCTGTTCAGAGGCGGAGGCCAGCGGATGATGTTCTCCCAGCAGGGTCAGCGGCATGTCTGTGTCCTCAGAAAAACAAAAAATCCCCTCACGAACCGAGCCGCCTCAGTGCGCATGACTCAACGCGGCCAAGACCGTTTCAGGGAATCGCACCTCGCAACACCCAAAATTCAGGGCCTGCCCTTGCCGATTCGCTAACGCCCGTTTGACGGTTGGAGCGATGCGATAGCAGACCTGCTTGCCCTCCCGAAGTCCTTCGACTAATCCGGCATCGCGAAGAATGCGAAGATGATGGGAGATGTGCGGCTGCGGGCAGCGCAATTCTCGCACCAGCTCCGTCACGCATTTCTCTTCGACCAGCAGGGACTCCAGCAGACGCAACCGCGTCTCATCCGCCAACGCTTTCAGCACCGTGGCACATTGGCCCGTGGTCAGGAGATCGCCTATCGAAGCACGCTTCATTAACAGCAGGCTCCCTCAGGGGAACAGGTCACGGCTTCCCCGGTTACGCGCTGACCGGCGCGATTGAGAATCGCAAAGTGCGGCGCATAGCCGTCGGTTGCGAGGACCGTGAGGGTTTTGGAGCAGACTTCCAGCGGCTCGCCGCGTCGAAAGACATGGTGATCGTCGTCCTGCGCTTCTACGAACGGTCCTGCCAGCAAGGCGAAGTCGCCTTTCCACACACAGGACGTCTGTTCGGGAAGCACCGATGTCCAGCGTGGATCCGTCTGATCGAGTGTGACTGGGTCTTGAGACAAGACAAACTGTGCGGCAAATGGCGGCTGGCCCAGGAGCCGCGCCGCTTCCGCAGTGAGTGATTGAGGAGTCCCGCGCAGATAGGTCGTGCCTCGTTCATCCACCACGCGGCTGAAGGGACCGCGGAGCGTGGCATAGCGTGGGACTGAAGCCGGCGCATGGGCAGGGAGTTTGTAGCCGGTCAACGTCACCGAGAAGAAGTGAATGCCATCGATCCGCTGCCAGGGCGACGACTTGATCAGATGCAGGCCGACAAACCCCGCCTCCGTCATGCCGGCCATGTAGTCGGTGAGTGTCAGGGCGCCAGACAGGCAATCGCCCCATTTCTCCGCATCGTGAACGAGGTACTGAGGCACGGGCTGGTCGGCGACGATATCCGAGATCGTGAACCGTCCGCCTGGCTTGGCGACGCGGAACATTTCACGGAAGACCTTGCGTTTATCCGGGGCCAGATTGATCACGCAATTGGAGATGATCAAATCAACCGTGCCGTCCGCTACCGGCATGGCGTCGGCCATGCCTTTTCGGAACTCCACATTGGAGGAGGAGTAGCCGAGATTGCCGGCCACGATGACGGCGTTCCTGCGTGCGATCTCCAACATCGTATCGGTCATGTCGATGCCGATCACGCGGCCCGTCGGACCAACGAGACGAGACGCCTCGAAACAGTCGATCCCGCCACCCGAGCCGATGTCCAGGACGGTTTCTCCAGCGCGCACCGTCTGTAGCCCGGCGGGCGTGCCGCAGCCATAGGAAATCTTGATGACCTCCTCCGGGATGAAGGTCTTGAGATGGCTCATGTCATAGCTGGTCGGGCAACACATTTGCTCGCCCGAGCTGGCCGCCCGGGCGTATCGATCACTGACGACCTGGGTAATGTTCTCTCCTGGCATGGCTCCCCCCGCTAAAATATGACCATATGGAGATACGTCGATGTATCAAACTGACGAGTCGCCTTCAATCTCCAGCCGCCCACGAAGATGGATGCGTCAGATAGGGAAAAGAATACAGCGAGGAGAATGAAGATTCTGTAAGCTGGCTTACATTGAGTCCTACCCCGTAGGTGCGAGCATCGCCGCGAGAGGGATCCCTCACCAGCGCAGAGGACTTCTGACAGGGCGGAGCGTGGATCAGGTAGGTTCCTTGCCCCCTTGACTCGCTACCATAGTATCAGGTGTAGCCTCTTCCCACGGAGCGACTATGACATCCCAACGTACGATTGGCTGGCTCGCAAAATCGGCTGGCGTTCATGTCCAAACGGTTCGGTACTACGAGCGGCAACAGCTCCTCTCGCCTGTCGGACGTCGGCCGTCTGGATATCGTGTCTATGACCACGAGGCAGTGGCACGACTCCGATTCATCAGAAACGCGAAGGCACTGGGATTCACGCTTCGAGAGATCGGTGAATTACTCAGCCTCCGAGTGAATGGCCGGGCGCGTTGTGGCGACGTGCAGCGGAAGGCAGAAGCTAAATTGCATGGCGTTGAAGCGAAGCTGACAAACCTCCAAGCCTTGGCCCGCGCGCTGCGCGGATTGATCCGCATGTGTCAGGCTGGTCAGCCTATCGATCGTTGTCAGATTCTGCGCCAGATGGAAAGAGACCAACCCGCCTCACAACAATCACAGAAACGGAGGACATCGTGACAAGTCCGAACGACACACGGTTTACGGAATTGCGTCGCCTCAGTCCGCAAGTAACAGGCGGGTTGCTTCGCATGCGCCAGGCAGCCTATCGCGATGGGGCGGTTCCCGCCAAACATAAGCTCCTCACCGCGATGGCTATCTCCATCACGATCCGATGCGAACCCTGCATTCGCGCCTATGTCCGGATGGCGCACGAGAAAGGCAGCACACAAGAAGAGCTGATCGAATTCCTTGAGGTAGCCATGACCATGCAAGGTTGTCCCGGCGAGGAATGGGCGCTAAAGGCTTATGCTGCCTATAAGGAATCTATCGGTCCTGAGACGACTTCGGATGCCGCAGGTTGCTGCGATCACCAAACGTCAAGCGATACCAATGAAGAGGAGGCACTATGAAACGACGATTCGCTCCCCTGCTCATGACCCTCACAACGCTCCTCTTGAGTACGGGACTTTGGATTCCTGCAGCATCCGCAGCCAACATCCTGATCCATATGAAAACGTCGCTTGCCGTGGACGATGCACAGATCTGCGCGGTGCCGAATGTGGCATGGGCAGCCGTGAAGGCCGGGCATACGGTAACGATCCTGGTGGATGCGAGCGCCGTCACGTCAGTGACAAAAGGCTTCGGGTGGTTCAGGAAGCTCGTTGGCTCCGATTCAACCGCGCTTGACCGTGCCAATCTGCCGGAGCGGGAGCGGCAAAGTCTCTCTGAACAGATGGGCGTACTGCCGGAACAAGTTCCGCGTACCTATGGCGAGTATTTCGACTTTCTCAAGAACAAGCTGGGCGTCGACATTTATGGGAATCAGACCATGATGCTGCTCTACAAGATCGATCCGGCGCGGGTCGCCGCTTCAGTCACCTCAATTCCACTAGCCAAGATGGTGGAGTTGTTCGAGGCAGCGGAACAGATCCTGGTCTATTAGGTAGTGGCTGTTAGAGGCGCGCCCGGCTTCTGAAGTAGTTCCAAACATCAATCGTATCGAGCACCAAGGACATGCCCATGGAGACCGATAAGACCAGCAAATAGCGTTTGAACGACGCCTCAGCGGCAGGGATCTGTGTCACGACATAGGCCAGCAGTGGAATCCATGGGAAGTGGCCGAGCCCGAGAATCTTTGTGAATCCGTATCGCGAATAGAGTCCCATCATCAGCATCGCACTTGCGAGAAAGTTGATGAGAATGAGCTGTGCGATCGCTTCCTGCCAGAAGGCGAAACTCGCCATGTTGACGAGCATGAGAAACAGGACCCACAGGGAGACCCAGAGGGGCTGCTGGATCAATTCGATGAAAAATCGTAACGGGTTTCTCATAGCCCGATTTCCTTCCGATGATTGGATCAGCAGTGGTTTGATGCTCACTGCAAGGGGCGGACATCCGGCCGTGGTGATTGCGCCGTCCGGATGTCCGATGGTTCACGATATTAGAACGTGATGACCTGATACCCCTGGGACACGAGCTTCTTGAAGCTCGGATGACCATCGTATTCTCCCGTCAGCTTCACGCCGCAGGCTACGACCTGATCCTTTACCCCAAACGCGCCCGCGCAAAAGTCGCAGGCCCCGCTGATTCGATCCTTCACCGCCACATACAGCCCGTGGGCCATGTGATCGGGCTTCTCCAGTGCCGGAATCCACTTGGGCCCGGCGCCGTCGAAAATAAGTTGGACGTCGTCGTGGGCGTCCTTGAACTCTTTGACGGCTTCCATCGCGTTCACCACACGTCCCAATCCTTCATGGGTGTCGGTGTCGGCTAATACCACGATCGCAACTTTGGACATGCTGCACTCCTTTCATAACGAACAGGTGAATGTTGAGAACTCTCTCCGTCTCATCGGTGGGACGGCCGCGGCGAGATCCCGCGATAAGTTGTGCACTCTACTGCGGAGCACTCGGAAGTTCTGTGGGCTGGATTACAACTGCACAAAGAAAGAATGCAGAACACGTGAGGTACCTTACAGATCGGCGGCAACACACCCGCTAGGATCGTAAGCAGGATAACCACATGTCTCCCATCCACAAGGAGGTGAACCGTGACCTGTGAACGATGCAACGGACTGATGGTACGGGAACAGATTTGCGATTTGCAGGGGCGGAGCAGCAGCCTGTGCGTGGACGGCTATCGCTGCCTGCTCTGCGGCGATCTGGTCGATGCGCTGATTCTTGAACATCGAAGACGATCCACGGCACCGACAGAGTCCATTCAGTTCACCAGTCCTCGTATGCCGCGGCTCGTCGCGGCATAACTGGAGAGCGATCGACACCTAGCCCGTGCATCTCGTTCAACAGGGAGGCCCGCCATGACAGTGCTCGACGACCCCGTAATGGCCTTACGTATTCAGCTCCACCAACTCCCCTGTCCGACTTGTGGAGCTCATGAACTGATCCCGAAATTGCAGTGTGATTACTATCCCGATGGCTGCCTCTGGTTTGTGCGCTGCGGCCATTGCCAGTCGCAGTACCACTTGGATCATCGGACTGTGCCTGCCGGGGAACAGCTCCCGAGCAGCGCGGGCATCGGAAACCAGACCAGCATCTCAGGCCTATGAGCGAAACGAAAGGAGGCTTCCATGAGAATCCATGAGGTGATGTCTACGGGAGTCGTCACAGGCACACAGATAGAAACAGTGCGGGACGTCGTCGTGAAGATGTTAAGCCGGCATTGCGGGGCCATTCCGATCGTCAGTGCCGATCAGGAATTACTCGGGATCGTGACACTGCGCGACGTGATGCTGCCGATGTACCCCAATTATGGCGATTACATTCACGACGCCGTGCACAGCCGGGACTTTCTGGAAATGGAGCAGAACTATCCCGAGGTGCTGGGAAAGAAGGCCGAGGAGATCATGGTGCGCTATCCGCTGACGGTCTCACCGGAAACGCCCATCCTTGAAGCGGCGTCATACATGGGGTTGAAGAACTTTCGCCGCCTTCCGGTCGCCGACCACGGCACGCTCGTCGGCATGGTCAGCATTGGCGACATTCACCGAGGCCTCTTTTTTGCGCGTGGCGGCTGCGAAGTAGACGCATGAGTCGCCAGCTACCCCCATACGGTTCCAGACCTGTCGCTCGCAGGACACTCCTGTCTCTTGGCGCGACAGTGGCATAGCGCATCGTTCTGTCGCTGAGCGTCATAGGAAGCCTCGCCGCGTACTACCGCGCTCCCGGCACGGCGCGCGACCAGCTCATTTTCTTCTCGGAAGAGAAGGAACTGGATTTCGGACTCAGCGCCTATCGGGAGGTGTTGCGGCAAGCGCGGTTGAGTGACAACGATGAGATCAATGAGATGGTCCAACGGGTCGGCCAGCGGATCGCCAGGGCCTCGAACAAACCTCAGTACCAGTGGGAATTCGCCGTGATTGACGACGACAAGACGATCAACGCCTTTGCGCTGCCCGGCGGGAAAGTCGCGGTGTTTACTGGGCTGCTCAAGGTGACGAAAAGCGAAGCGGGTTTGGCGACGGTGATCGGCCATGAAGTGGCGCATGCGCTGCAGCGTCATGGAGTCGAGCGGATGAGCCGGAGCATCATCGACCAAATCGCCCAATTGGGCGCGATCGGCGCCGCGGCGGCTGGGCAGGCAGGAGGAGGTGCTATCCAGGGTGTATTGGGCGCCTACGGTGTCAATGTGTCTTTGCCATTCAATCGGAAGCAGGAGTCGGAAGCGGATTACATCGGCCTGCGGTTGATGGCGCAGGCGGGCTACGACCCGCGCGAAGCCGTGCCGTTCTGGGAACGCATGAGCGGCTGCCCCAAACAGATGATCGGGAAACTGTGCTTCCGCTCGCAACATGCCATTCCCGAGTTTCTCTCCACGCATCCTTCCGATCTGACGCGTATCAGTCAGATCGAAGGGTGGTTGCCGGATGCGTTGCAATATTACCACGGCCCCGACGGAGGGATCCTTCCGCACCGCGCTCCATATCAGCCACTCATCGGGCCGATGCCGAAAGAGAGTTAGGAACATACTTGATCTGCGGGACCATTTTTGGCCAGCGTGACTCATCAACGAAGTGTAGACGATTGTGGGTTTCAATGGGAGGCAAGATGGGGTTAGGCTATCTTAATAAGCTTGCTCAACCGCTCAATCGAGATTGTTCGAGGCAAGCATGGAAGGATCTGGCCGCCATCCGGTGGCAGGGCTTGACATATGGACCGACTGGTCCATATAATCCGGGCCATGACGATTGGCCGCCCTATCGAGTTTGATCCGGAGAAGGCACTGGATGCCGCCGTAGACGTATTCTGGTGCAAGGGCTATGAGGCCACGTCGATGAGCGACTTGCTCACTGCCATGAAACTCTCCAAGAGCAGTCTCTACCAGAGCTTCGGCAGCAAACGCCAGTTATTCACACGGTGTTTGACTCGTTATCAGGAACGGTTCACGTCAGAACTGAACCATGGTTTGGAGGAAGCCAAGTCCGGACGACGTTTCATCGAATCGGTTTTTCAGGCCGTTGCCGAGACCGCGCAGCAGCCGGAAGGCGAAAAGGGTTGTCTCGTGGGGAATTCAGCCAGCGAGTTGGGTCAGCGGGATACCGTCTTTGCGAAGCCGGTCGCTCAGGGATTGCGCGGTCTCGGCGAGGTATTCAAAGCGGCGCTCAAACGGGCTCAAACGGAAGGTGACGTGCCGCCTCATGCCGATCTCAATGCGCTGGCGAGTTATCTGGTGAGCTCCATGACCGGCTTGAGGACGCTCATCAAAGCGGGCTTGGATAAACGAGCGGCGCGATCCATGGTTCCGTTGATTCTGAAAGCGGTGGGGTAAGTGTTTTTTTGACCATATATGGACCGATTGGTCCATATAGAGAGGGATCGTGAGGATGGGGCTGCAAGGCCATGCGTAGATCGCAATGCACCGTGCAGGCCGATACGGCACGGGTTTCGGAGCATCGCAAAGGAGGAGATGGCAGATGGATCAGCAGGCACAAGCGAAATACGGACCGTGGGCTCTGATTACCGGGGCCACGTCAGGCATTGGACGCGAATTAGCTCGCCAGCTGGCGTCTCACCATATTCACATCGTCGCGGTGGGGCGACGCCACGCGCGCCTGGACGAACTCACGATTGAATTGAAGACAGAGTTTGGGGTCACCGTGCTCCCCGTGCCAGCAGACTTACGCGATCCTCTGGCGATTCAGACGATTGTGTCATCGGCGGAGGGGCTCGACATCGGTCTCGTCATTCTCAATGCCGGGGCCGAACTCACCGGCAGCTTTGTCCATGCCGATGAAACAGCCCATCTCCAGCTCGTACAGCTCAATGCCGTCGCGCCCATGCAGTTAGCCCATCACTACGGGCGGCGCCTTGCCGCGCGAGGCCGGGGCGGTTTGATGTTCGTCTCCAGCTTATTTGCCTACCAAGGCGTGCCGTATGTCGCGCACTACGCCGCCACAAAGGCCTATCTCCTGAGTCTGGGCGAAGCGTTGCATGTGGAACTCAAGCCGCATGGGGTGGATGTCCTGGTGCTATCTCCCGGTCTCACCAATACGGAGATGACCGCCAATATGGCCCTCGACTTTTCCAAACTGCCCCTCATCCCTCAGCAACCACAGCAGGTCGCCGCCGTCGGGCTGCAGGCGCTTGGGAAGAAGGCCACGGTCGTGTCCGGTCTCCTCAATAAAGTGATGGCGTGGGAAAACCGGCTGCTGCCTCGTGCCACACCGGTATCCTTGCTCGGGTTTCTCATCAAGCGGGCGCTCAAGGGCGGAGCCCGTCCAGAAGGGAGGGTGGCATGAGGAACGTGTTCCGCCGATGGTGCATGGCCAGTGTTGGCATCAGTCTCCTGGTCGGTGTCAGTCTGATTCTCGCAGGGCCTGCCGAGTCTGGCCAGTTTTACGAGCGACATGGAGTGGCCATCGATGGCTACGATCCCGTGGCCTACTTCGAAGACCACAAGGCGGTCAAAGGCCTGCCCACGCTTTCTCATGTCTATCAAGGATCGACCTTCCTCTTCGCGTCCCCCGCGCATCTCGCCGTCTTTGTGCAGGCGCCGGAACGATTCGCGCCCCAATTTGGCGGGTACTGTGCCTACGGTGTGGCCGAAGGAGTTAAGGCGGCCATTGCCGGTGAAATCTGGGAGGTCGTTGAAGGGAGGCTCTATCTCAATCACGATCCCCAGGTGCAAGCAAAGTGGAAAGCGGGGCGGTCGGCCTTGCTTCGTGCCGCGCAGGCCAAATGGCCTGAGGTCGAGTCGTCTGCCGATGTCTATCCCTAGCGAATTCTGTCGGGAGTACGTCATCGATGGGATCAGGTGTAACAAAGGGAGGTGTGCCATGTAATGCATACGCTGATGAGCAGGAGCCATAGGATCATCACACCGTCTATCACAGAAAAGGAAACGCGACCATGAAGAGAATTGGAATCAACGTGCTTCGTGCTGGTGCCATGGGAGCCTGGTTGCTTGTGGCGGTTGTTGGAGGAATGCCAGCAGTATCTGGTGCCGAGACCGTGCGCGAGGGGGAAGTGACGGAAGTCATGACCTACGTGGCGGCGCCGGGGAAAGAAAAGGCGTTCGACGAGGCCCGGGCGGCCATGTTCAGCTTCCTGAAAACACAACCGGGGTTTGTGTCCGTGACCGGCCGGCAGGATCTCAAAGATCTGAAGGTTCATGTCGATCTGTCCGTGTGGGCCACACGGGCGCAATACACTGCGGCGTCAGCGGCATTGCCGGAGAAGCTGCGGTCAGCGTTCATGGGGACCGTCTCCGAGTGGAAATATTTTGGGTTGACCCAGTAGGCATTGTGCGCGGTTTCGTTCGCGGGAGGGGCGGCCTCGTGGCGCGAAGGCGCCGGAGCGCCGTGCCAGAATCTAATGGCCGTATCTATCATGAAAGGAGAGGCACGATGCCACTCGCACAATTAAAGGGGCTCAGCGGGTACCTCAGCATGGAACAGAAGCAGGAGTTGATTCGAAAAGTGACGGACGCGATCGTCTCGGTCGAAGGAGAAGGACTGCGGCCTGTGACCTGGGTGCTTGTTGAGGAAGTCCCGTCAGGTCAGTGGGGCGTCGGCGGGACACCCGTCACGACCGAAGGGCTGAAGAAGATGGCTGCACAAGGCAAGTAACTGAGGTTCCTATCACAACGGAGGAGTCGCAGCATGAAGTTTCAGATTCATACGAAAGAGACGGCTCCGGAGGCGTCGCGGGCGACGCTCGACGCCACCGCGAAGAAATACGGGTTTCTTCCCAATTTATTTGGCGTACTCGCAGAGTCCCCGACGGCGGTGCAAGCCTATGCGGGCATCAATAAGGCCCTGGAACAGAGTGCGCTCACTCCCGTGGAGCAGCAGGTGGTGGCGTTGACGGTCAGTGCTGCTAACAATTGCGCCTATTGCATGGGCGCTCACTCCACGGTCGCGCAGATGGTGCACATGCCCGAGGCTGTTCTCACGGCATTGAGAGAACAGCGATCCCTCTCGGACCGGAAGCTCAATGCGCTGCGCCTGTTGGTGGTGTCTGTCTTGCACCATCGGGGGTGGGTGCCGGAGGAGGATCTCAACCAATTTACTGGGGCAGGTTACGCTAAGCAGCACCTGTTGGATGTGCTGACGATCGTGGCGCTTAAGACGTTGAGCAACTATGTGAATCACATTGCCCACACGCCGCTCGACTCCCAGTTTGCGGCGCAAGCGTGGACGTCACAGGCAGCTACGGTCGCCTGACACAGCCTTTCATCTGCTCAAGTCCGGCACGAATGAAGGAGGGGCCTGCGTCTGTGAAGACGCGGGCCCCTCCCCTGACGTCCTATAGTATGTCGTCGCACTTTACGCCGGCGGCCGCGCACGTCCTCGCGAATGCCGATCGGAGTCGATGGGCTAGTTCCGGCCCGCCATGACACCGCCATCGACATCCCAAATGGCCCCGGTCACCCATTGGGCGTCATCGCTCAGCAGAAAATCGATGGTCTTTGCCACGTCTTCCGCCGTGCCAATCCGACCAATCGGATGAAAGCTATTAAATGTGGCAAGTGTCTCGTCCATGTCCTGCGGATCAATGAAGGCCTGATAAATGGGCGTCTTGACCACTGCCGGCGACACGGCGTTGACCCGAATGTTGTTGCTGGCCAGCTCCATCGCCATATGCTGCGTAAGGGCATGCAGCCCAGCCTTCGCCATGGAATACGCAGAGGAAGGGGTGGCTTTGATGGCCTGTTTCGCCCACATCGACCCGATATGCACGATGGAGCCGCCACCGTTTGCGGCCATATTTTTGGCGACGGCCTGTGAAATGAAAAAGAGGGCTCGGTTGAGATCCAGATAGGTGTCATAGTTTTGGAGCGTATGGTCAAGAAATGGCGTGGGCTTGAAATAGCCTGCGGCATTCACCAAGTAGGTGATGTGGCGGCTATGGTCCTCGGCAAACGCCACGATGCGTTGGATGTCATTCGATTCGTACACGTTGGCTTGAAGCGTTTCAACTATGCCAACCGAAGACAGTTCGCGTTGTGCCGTCTCCAGCTTTTCTGGCGAACTACCCGCAATCACCGTGGTGACGTCCCGAGCGAGCAAGAGCCGTGCGGTGGCGAGGCCTATTCCGCTGGAGCCGCCGACAATCAGGGCGAGTGGCTGATTCGCGCGTTGCATGAGATCACCTCCTTACGTTACAAGAGCGAACACAATGTGTGAGGGCAGTCTATGACGCACTCAGACCGAGTCCAAGCAGGTACCAGGTGGTTCAGTAGACACTAAGCGGTACATCTTGATGGGAAGACAGGCGAAAATATTTTCCCGGCGATCCGCCCCAGAACAGAGCACTCGAATGGTGGAGACCATTTATGGGTGCAAATGGTCGCTGACAGTCTATCAGCTCCTGGCCAACGGTATTAAACGGCCGGGGGAGATGGTTCGTAGCGTGGAGGGCCTGACGACCAAAGTGCTCAACGAATGTCTTCGCAAGAACGTGGCATTTGGCATCATCGAACGCATCGCGTACAACGAAATCCCTCCCCGTGTGGAGTATGTCGTCACGCCGTTCGGCAGGAAATTCATCCGTATCCTGGATGATCTGGACAAGTTGCAGAAGGAAATAGACTCTGAACAGCGACGGACGCCCCGTTGAGCGATGCGCCTTCGCATCCCAGGGTGTGCGAGCGAGCCATAGTGTGATCCCGGGATTATGAATCCAGCTTGCTCTTCTTGATGCCCAGCGCTTTGATGCGTGACGCGAGGGTCGTCGGCTTCATGCCGAGTAAGACAGCCGCACCATCTAGGCCAAAGATCTTGCCCTTTGTGAGCCGCAAGGCTTGGACGATGTTCTCCCGTTCCTGACGTTTGAGCTCTTCACGCGTGGCCAACTGTGCCATTGAGGGGGTGGGAAGTGAGGGGACGCCGCGCTCGCGCGATGGCGAGGGTTGAAGGTGAACATGCAGCGAGCGGCCTTGAGAGAGGATGACCGCGCGCTCCACGACGTTTTGCAGTTCTCGCACATTGCCTGGCCAGTCGTGGGCGGCCAGCTGGCTCAGCACTGCCTGGGTAATGCGTGGCACTCGGCGATTCATTCGCCGGGCGCTCTGAGTGATGAAATGTAATGCAAGCTTGGGAATATCCTCGCGGCGTTCACGGAGCGGCGGAATGTGGACCGGGAACACGCTGAGACGATAGTAGAGATCTTCGCGAAAACGACCGGCTTCGACCTCGCGTTTAAGGTCGCGATTGGTCGCCGCGACGATCCGGACATCCACTGTCCGTGTGCGCGTATCGCCAACGCGCTCGAATTCACCCTCCTGAAGTACACGCAGTAGCTTCGCCTGCATCGCCAGCGGCACTTCCCCGATTTCGTCGAGAAAGAGTGTCCCGCGATCGGCCATTTCGAAACGTCCCGGTCGATCTGCGAGGGCGCCAGTGAAGGCACCTTTCACATGGCCGAAGAACTCACTCTCGAACAAGGCGTCAGGCACGGCACTGCAATTCACCTTGATCAAGGGCCGGTCTTTGCGCGGGCTCCGGTCATGGATCGCGCGGGCCACGAGTTCCTTACCCGTACCGCTCTCGCCGGTAATCAACACTGCCGCATCGGTCGGCGCGACTAGCTGAACTTGACGGAGGACGTGCTGGAGCGCCTGGCTTTCTCCGACGAATTCTCCCATCCCAAGGGCAGCCGTGACCTCCTCGCGCAGGTAGAGGTTCTCCTCTTCCAGCCGGGTGCGCAGCAGGCTGATCTCATCGAACGCTCGAGCGTTCGCGATGCTGACCGCTGCGTAATCGGCGAATATGCGAAGCCACTCGAAGGCTTCCTCGTCGAGCAAGCCGCGGTCGAAGAGCGCCAGCACTCCGAGGACATCATCCCGGAAGATCAAGGGCTGCGCCGCGAAGGTCCGGACTCCCTCGTGCGCGAACCAGGCAGGATTAGCGATCCACTCCTCATCACCGCGAAGCCCAGCCAGCCGGAGAGGCTCGCCGGTCGAAACCACACGCCCAATTTTTCGCTCTCCCATGGGAAACCGATGAAAGGCGCCGTCCAGGCGGCCGTAATCAGCCTGCGGATCGTGCGGGACGCCGGCGCTCGCCACGAGGTGCAAGGACCGGGTGATGTCGGAGGTATCGTTCCGACTTCGACACACCTCGCAGAGCGAATCCGACTCAGCGAGCCAGATACGAGTCAGAACGGTGTTCGGACACTGTGCAATGCCGTCGGTAATCGTGCGCAGCACCGCATCAAGCCCGCGTTGTTGAGCAGTGGAAACCATCACTTGTGAAAGTTTGCGGGGATCCATTGATGCGTACAGGCTACGATATTTCATGCACACATTCAACGACTAATCGTAATCTACGAATAGTCGTTGCTACTGCCAGACGAGAAAAATCAATTTAAGTATTGTCTTTTCAATATCTTATTACGCATCTCCGATCAGGCACGCCATCTGCTCTAGCGATGGCTATTGAATGCGGCTGCAGCAAATCAGATCCACTCACAAAGGAGGAACGTATGAATCGCATCGCACATCTCGATCCCCAGACCACCACTGGACCGGCCAAAGCGCTCTTCGAGGGCGTGCAGGGGAAATTGGGTGTGGTGCCCAACCTGATTCGTGTCTTGGGCAACGCTCCGGCTGCGCTCCAAGGCTACCTCAGCTTTAACGCCGCGCTTGCGGACGGAAGCTTGAGCCCGAAGGTCCGCGAATTGATCGCCATCGCGGTCGCCGAGGCCAATCAATGCGCCTACTGTCTCAGCGCCCACACATTCATCGGCGGCAAGCTGGGGCTCGCCCAGCAGGACCTCGCCGATGCCCGGCAGGCCAACGCAACCGACAACCGGACCGATGCCATTCTCAAGCTGGCGCGCCACATCGTCGTGCAACGCGGGGAGCTCGGGGCCACAGAGCTTGAACAGGCGCGTACTGCCGGGCTGACCGACGGCGAGGTCATCGAGACGGCGGCCCATGTCGCGCTGAACATCTTCAGCAACTACGTCAACCATATCGCCAGCACTGTCATCGACTTTCCGGAGATCACACTCACGCATGGATGCGCCGCCTCTTCTTGCGCCTGCGGCTAGAGGCAGAAGACGCATGGCGCGTCAAAGAATGTACCTTCATCAACGCGTAGAAAGGATGCCATCATGACCCTGTTTATTCGTTTAATCGTCACGTCTCTCACGGCTGTTGTCGTGAATCTTCCCCTGACATCAGCAGTGTACGCACAGGACCCGAAACCGACCGTGTCACACTATGCCGGGCCACGGGAGGATGCGCCGGTCCCTCGCCCCGGCCTGACACCCAAGAAGGGCCGGGTGGCCGTGGTGATCACCGATCCCCAAAACGATTTCCTCAGCCCGAAGGGAGTGGCCTGGGGTGTGGTCGGCCAGAGCGTGCAGGAGAACCACACGGTCGAGAACATCGAGAGTCTCTTCAAAGCAGCCAGAGCGAGCGGTGTGCCGGTCTTCGTCAGCCCGCACTATTACTATCCACATGACCACCAGTGGAAGTTCGGCGGTGCTCTGGAAGTGCTCATGCACAACATCGGGATGTTCGATCGTAAGGGGGCGTTGACGCAGGAGGGGTTTGCCGGATCGGGCGCCGACTGGCTGGACCGCTACAAACCCTATATCGAAGACGGCCGTACAGTAGTGACCAGCCCGCACAAAGTGTTCGGGCCTGAGACAAACGATCTCATTCTGCAACTCCGCAAAGCCGATATCAGCCAAGTGGTCCTCGCCGGGATGTCGGCGAATCTCTGCACAGAATCGCATCTGCGCGAGCTGCTGGAACAGGGATTCGAGGTCGTCGTGGTCACCGATGCCACGGCGGCCGCCAAGCTACCGGGGTTCGATGGCTATGAAGCGGCGTTTGTGAACTTCCGCTTGATCGCGAGTGATGTGTGGAGCACCGCTCAGACGGTCAAGATTCTCTCGGCGCTCAAGTAATGATTCGTATCAATAGTCTCACCATCTCTAACCAAGGAGGACCCATGAAAACAGCCATCATTATCATGTCCGATCCGAAGAGCGGCTCAGAGGAAGCACTCGGCCGAGTTTTTAACGCACTGGCGGTCGCAGCCGAAAGCAAACAGAAGGGGGATGAGGTGGCCGTGGTGTTCAACGGCGCCGGCACGCGGTGGCCGGCGGAACTCACGAAGCTGACCCACCCAGCCAACGGCCTCTACAACTCGGTACGTGACGTCGTGCAGGGTGCCTCCTGCGGATGCGCGGATGTCTTTGGAGCCAAGGACGGTGTGGAAGCGTGCGGTGTGCCGCTGAAGAAGGACAATGCCCTCGCCGGAACATCCGGCCTCTTGAGCCTCCGCCAGTATATGGTGGACGGGTGGAAAACGATCGTATTTTAAGACTCCCTCATTGAGGCGGCCAGGAGTCCACTCCTGGCCGCCAGAGGGCTGACGCTTGCAAGGGGTGCCACGATGGCAACGAAATATCTCGACCTGACATTTACGGATTCGGTGTGCCGTGCGCAGCAGCAGTATTACGGACGAGCGGGCGTGATCACCGGCGCACACGAACGGGACCCGCTCAGCCAGGCCGAAGCCGAGTTCATTGCGGCGCGAGACAGCTTCTACCTGGGATCCATCAGCGAAAGCGGATGGCCCTACATCCAGCATCGCGGGGGGGCTCAGGGGTTTTTGCGCGTCATCGACGACACGACTCTGGCGTTCGCCGATTACAAAGGAAATCGACAATTGCTCACGACCGGCAACGTGTCCGTAAACGACCGTGTCGCGCTGTTTCTCATGGACTACAAGAATCGCGCGCGGCTGAAAATCCTTGGTCATGCCCGCGTCGAGGACGCCCGTTTCCATCCGGAACTCGTCGCGCAGATCGCCGACTCGAACATGCGGTCGAGCGTGGAGCGCCTGGTCTTCATCGACATCGTGTCGTTCGACTGGAACTGCCCCAAGTACATCACGCCCCGCTACTCGATTGGTGAGGTCGAAGAACTGGCAGAACCGCTGCGAAAGCGGATAGCCGAACTTGAGGCGCAACTGCGCGCCTATAGCAAATGAACGGCTCCAGCGTGACAGCCCGCTTGCGATACGGGCGGATTGGCATATGCAGATTCCGGCATGCGCACATAACCGCGTCTCACAACCAGAGAGGTGACCCATGAATACGATTTCTCGCAGACGGTTTTTGCAACTGGCGGCGGCAACCAGCGGTACGCTGGCGTTCAGCAATCTGGCCGCGCAGGTGTTGGGACGGTCATCCGGACCACGCGTCGCGTACGCGGGCGAATCCATCAAGATCGGCATCCTCGACCCGCTATCCAACCCCTATAAAACCTCCTCGGTTCACGATGTGCATGGGGCGACGGTGGCAGTAGATCGTGTCAACAAGGATGGCGGGGTGCTGGGACGCCAGGTCGCGATTCTGGAAGCCGACGACGCCTCGAATGTTCAGACCGCATTGAAAGCCGCCACCAAGTTCATCAAGGAAGACCGAGTGGATGCCCTCATGGGCACCTTCAATGGAGAGGTCGCACTCGCCGTTTCTGACCTGGCCAAGAAGGAGAATAGGCTCTTCATGGTGACCGGCGCGCATGTGCCGGAGCTGACGGGGGCGGGTGCAACTCGCACACGTTCGTCTTCATGCCAAGTGCCAGGATGTTGTCCAGGGCCGTCACGCCCCATCTCGTGAAGACCTACGGGAATCGCTGGTTCATGGTCACGGCGGAGACGATGGACGGCCAGGCCGCAGAGCAGGCCATGGCCGAGGCACTCCTGGCCGAAGGTGGCGAAGTGGTTGGCTCCGTTCGCACGCCCTTCGGAACCACCGACTTCACAACCGCGCTGGCTCAAGCCAAAACGGCCAAACCCAGCGCCGTCATCCTGAATCTCTATGGCTGGGATCTCGTTCATGCCCTGAAGGCCTATACCGCGGCGGGGCTGGTCAAGGAGCAGATCGGAGTGGGTGGGATGATCGGCGGAGAGCAGATCGGCCGCCCGCTTGGCTATGCCAACAACGCGGGAATCTGGGGACTGATCTGGGACCCGAAGATCAACAGCGAAAGCTCCCGGCGGTTTATTCAAGGCGTGATCGAGAAGTACCATCACACCCCCACCTCGCGCTGCTACCACGGCTATGCGGCGATGACGCAGATTCTGGAAGCGATCCAACGGGCCGGGACAACTGACACGCAGGCGCTCATTAGAGCGCTGGAGGGCCATGAGTTCGACGGGCTGAAAGAGGGCCGCTCCTACTTCCGCGCCCAGGACCACCAGCATGTGCAGGACGTGCTCGTGGGGAAAGCCTACGGCAAAGAACTGGGCCTGGGCCATTATCAACTGCTGGCCACTGTGTTCGGAGATCCCGTAGCAAGCACGCAAACACAGAACGCGTGTGCACTGTAGGAGCACATCATGTCGTCAACACAACATAGCCGTCCCCCTCTTCCTCCCTTCACCTGGCACACCGCAATCCAGAAAGTGCGCCTGGCCGAGGATGCCTGGAACAGCAGAGACCCCCAGAGAGTGTCGCAGGCTTACAGCGCCAACAGTTCATGGAGGAACCGCAACGAGTTTCTGTCTGGCCGTGAGGCTATCGTAGAATTTCTGCGCCGCAAATGGGCTAAGGAGCTGGACTACCGGCTGATCAAGGAACTGTGGGCATTCCACGAAACGCGCATCGCCGTGCGTTTTGCCTATGAGTGGCACGACGATTCCGGGAATTGGTTTCGGTCCTACGGGAACGAGAACTGGGAGTTCGACCGAAACGGCCTCATGCACCAGCGCCTCGCGAGCATCAATGACCTTCCCATTACAAAGGAGGAACGCCAATACCGCTGGCCACTGGGCCCTCGTCCCGAAGGCCACCCTTCCCTATCCGACCTCGGCCTGTGAGGGACAGCGTGAGCGAGACACGCAATGGCCTGCGGATATCCGCCAGGGCAGTCCATCGAGGTGTGATCATGGAAGCGGTCATAGGAAGAGCCCCTGTGACCATGTTGTTCTCGGCCAAGGGGATGTAAGAGGACCGGACCCCTGATCTCATTTCCCCTCCCCACCTTCTGCTAATAACAGGCACCTCCGGCTGGACTCGCTCGACGGTCCCGGCCGATCCTCCCTCCATCATCTCTCAATTCATTTTTTCAACTGTAACGCAGCTCACAGACCTTTCATGTGGCTGATGGCAAGTTATGCATGAACATATCTAAAAGTCTAGATGTGTCCATGCGCTTTCGATGGACGAAAGCACATCAACCCGTCTACCACTATCACAAAGGAGGGGCAACCCATGTCGATGATGTGCAGCATGCAGGGATGCACACAGAAACACGGAATGTGCGGTCACGAAAAGATGATGCTCGCAATGATGGTGATGTTCATGATCGGAGGAGCGACCTACTGGCTTCTCGGGTAACCGGCCAGCGGCTTCTCCGTACCACTCGCAGCGAGGCATCGGCGGCGCCTGGATGCGGATTGCCAACTGTAAGCTGCCTCACAGCGGCCAGGCGGCATCGGTAGTAGCCTATCGAAACCATGAGTAGCTCCAGAACACATCTCTCGCCGCACTGAAAGGAGGATCGTATGTAGCCGAACTGAATCCGTCCCGAACTGCGCATGTTCGGTATCGAGTGTCATTCCCAATAGCATTGAAACTAACAAAGGAGAATCCTATGAACGCAACGACGAAAAAGAACGCCATGATCCATTCCGCATTGTTGGTGGCCTTGAGTTTTGCAGGCGCCGAAGCCGCGAATGCCGCTCCGAAGATGGCGGAAATGCCAGCCGGATGGGAGGCCTGCGGAGGCGTGGCCAAGGCCGGGATGAACGACTGCGCGGTCAAGACCAGCCTCCATTCCTGTGTGGGCCAGTCCAAGACCGACAATGAAGCCGATTCCTATGTGTTCCTGCCGAAGGGGCTCTGCGGGAAGATCGCCAAGGGTACCGTCCTCGCCATCACGAAAGATGATCTGGCAAAGATGAAAGAGATGATGATGAAAAAGATGTAGGACGACGAGCGATGTCTGTTCAACATCCCACCTCGATCCCGGCACAGGCCGGGATCGGACTGCGGGCACATCATTTTCGCGAGATTCTGGACGCGCCACCGCCGGTGGCCTGGATGGAAACCCATCCGGAGAATTATTTCGGCGACGGCGGCGCGCCGTTGCGCGTGCTTGAGCGGATCAGGAGCCGATACCCGCTGAGTTTTCACGGGGTCGGCCTGTCCTTAGGCTCCACCGATCCAATCGACCAGGCCCATCTCCACAAACTGAAAGCTTTGATCGATCGCTTCGAGCCGGCTTTCGTGTCGGAGCATCTGTCCTGGAGTTCCGTCGGCGGACGCTTCTTCAACGATCTCTTGCCCCTTCCCTACACCGAAGGGAGTTTAGATCATGTCTGCGCCAGAATCGACGAAGTCCAGAATCTGTTGAAGCGCCCCTTGCTGATCGAGAATATCACTCGGTATCTGACCTGGCAGGATTCGCCGATTTCTGAAGGCGCCTTCCTGTCCGAGATGGCCGGGAGAACCGGCTGCGGCATTCTGCTCGATCTCAACAACGTTTACGTCAACGCCGTCAACTTCCATACTGATCCGCTGGATATGCTGATGGCGATTCCGGCTGAGGCCGTCTGGGAGATCCATCTGGCGGGATTTGATCGCTTCGGGAGCATGCTGATCGATACCCACGGTCAGCCCGTGTACCCGGAAGTCTGGGGCCTCTATCGATGGGCGATCCACCATTTCGGTCCGCGCCCGACGTTGATTGAGTGGGATACCAATCTCCCGCCGCTGTCCGTACTGGTCGAGCAAGCCACACAGGCGGATGCCATTCTGGGGGCATGCCATGTCACGACTGCGTGAACAACAGCAAGCCTTTGCCGAGGCCATCGTCGAAGGGAAATACCAGACGGCCACGGCAGCGATGGCAACGGATGGAACGGCGCTGCGAAGCGTCGCGCTCTACCGCCGGTTGATCCGGAATAACTTTGTGCAGGTGCTGAGGATTACCTATCCCGTGTTGCATCGGTTTGTCGGCGACGGTTACTTTGGGGTGCTCGCGCGCGGGTACATCAAGAAATATCCCTCGACCAGCGGCGATCTGTTTCTGTATGGACGCCATCTCCCGGCCTTGCTGCAACACTTCGAGGCGCCCCCCCTCCTTGTCGAACTGGCTCGGCTCGAATGGGCTTGTCATGAGGTCTATCAGGCTGCAGATTCGTCGCCGCTGCCCCCTGACCAGCTTCACGCTATGGTCTCGGCAGATCCCTCGCGCGTCACCTTCCAGTTCCATCAGACTGCGCGGTTCCTGTCCTTTCCCGTTCCAGTCCATCGCGTTTGGCTGGCGCTCCAACCGGACGCATCGCCGGACGAGGTCGTCGACTTGCCTCTTCCTGAGGAGGAGACCGGCCTCATTGTGGTCCGCAGCGGTGGGGCGGTGCAGGTCATACCGCTGGCCTGGCTGGATTACCGGTTGCTGGAGGCCCTATCTCAGGGAGCGACCGTCGCATCGATCGAACGATTGGCACGAGAAGCTGAATCCGGTTTCGATTTCACCCGGTTGATGACGACCCTATTGAACATACAGGCAATAGCCGGAATTTTCGTGGAGGAGGGCGTATGACGCACCCCGTTGGTCTTTTGACACGTGCCGCTGATCGCGCGGTGCCTCTGTATCTATGGCTGGTCCATGGTCTGGAAGCGCTGCTCCCGCTGTTCGACCTGTCCGTTCGCTTGTATCTGGCGAACATTTTTTGGAAAGGCGGGATGGTCAAGCTCTCCAGCTGGATGTCCACGGTCATGCTGTTCACCATGGTCTACGATGTGCCGGTCCTGCCGCCCGAGATGGCAGCCTATCTGTCCACGGCCGTTGAACTCGGCGGCTCGTTTCTGCTGGCGATCGGCCTGGCCGGACGATGGGCGGCCCTCTCGCTCTTCGGACTCAACATCGTCGCCGCGCTCTCCTACGGCCAGTTGTCCGAAGCCGCGCTGCAAGAAGCGTTCTATTGGGGCATTCTCTTTCTCTATTTCGTCCTGCACGGACCGGGGTTGATCTCGGCGGATGCCTTGCTGGATCGCTTCTATCAGCGCCGGCGAACGACACGTGTGATCGACAGCGCTGCCTCGCCCCAACCGGCCGCACATGGAGCCTGAGCTGGCGCCGAGTTACGAAAGGAGCCGAGCATGAAACAGTTGGCATCGATGATGATCTGTATCCTGATCATCGGTTTTCTTGGGGGGAGTGTTTCAGAGGCGGGCGGACAGAAGATGGCGCCCTTCGAATTGCGCGCGCTGGACGGCACCGCCTATACAGACCGGCAGCTCATCGGCCAGCCGGCATTGCTCATGTTTTGGGCCTCGTGGTGCCATGTGTGCCAAGGCGAGCTTCCTAAAATGCAGGCATTGCAAGAGCGAATGAAAGGACAGCCGTTTCATATTCTTACCGTCGGCTTTGCGGATACCGGAGCGAATATCCGCAACCACGTGGAATCCCAGGCGCCTCCTTTCACCTTTCCGGTGATTTATGATGTCGGCGACCGGTTGGCCTCGCAGCTAGGCGTGCGCAGTACGCCGATCTTCTTTCTGCTGAATAAGAAGGGAGAGGTCGTTGTGACCCATCGGGGAGGAGGATTGCTCGACGATCCTCACTTTCAGACGGCGGTCAATCACTTGCTTCAAGAGGAGTAATGGGGAAGACTGTCCGGCACAAACCGGACAGCGAGCCGTCAGCCGGTGCGTGCCAACAACCGATTTTCCCGGAGAAAGCATGGCTCAAGACAGAACAGACAAGCAACTTCTCGCGCCCTTCACTCTCAATAGCGCGCTTCGCGCACACAACCGCATTGTGCTGGCGCCGATGACACGCGCGCGAGCCGGCCGGCATCGCATCCCCAACGGGCTGATGGCGGAATATTACCGGCAGCGCGCGTCCGCCGGATTGATGATCTCCGAAGCCACCGTGGTGTCCACGCAAGGCATCGGCTGGGTCGATTCGCCCGGCATCTATTCCGATGCGCAGACCGAAGGATGGAAGCTCGTCGTGGAATCCGCCCATCGAGCCGGTGGTGTCATGTTCCTACAGCTCTGGCATTGCGGGCGCGCCTCGCATAGCACGTTTCACCTCGAAGAAGGTGCGCCGGTCGCGCCCTCCCCGATCGCCATCCATGGCGACGGAATTCAGACCCCGAACGGCCGTGAGCCGTACGAAACTCCCAGAGCGCTGGCGACAGAGGAAGTTCTCCGAGTGGTCGACGATTACCGGCAGGCCGCTAAGCGAGCCCTGCAGGCCGGGTTCGACGGCGTCGAAATTCACGGCGCCAACGGCTATCTCATCGATCAATTTCTGCAATCCAAGACCAACCACCGCACGGATCGTTACGGCGGCAATGTAGAAAACCGATACCGGTTCCTGAATGAAATCGTGCAAGCCGTGACGGCGGAGGTACCCGCCGCGCGCGTGGGTGTGCGTCTCTCGCCCAACGGGGTCTTCAACGAAATGGGATCGCCGGATTTTCGCAAGACCTTCAGCTTCGCCGCCCAACAACTGGATCAGTACGGATTGGCCTATCTCCATCTCGTGGACGGGCTGGCATTCGGATTTCACAAGCTGGGCGATCCGATGACCTTGCCGGAGTTCCGCCGCGTCTTTCACGGACCGCTGATCGGAAACGGCGGCTATACGCCGGCCACCGCGGAGGCGGCAGTTCAAGATGGATCGGCCGATCTCATCGCCTTCGGGCGTCCCTACATCAGCAACCCGGATCTGGTCGAACGCATTGCCCAGGACTGGCCCCTGGCGCCCGAGGCGCCGATGGACGTCTGGTACATGCCGAATCCCCGCGGGTACGCGGATTTTCCCGTCTATCGATGAGGGCATAACTTCGCGGTGTAGTCGGTGAACCGTACCCGCTTGCGCCAGGCGCATCATAGGGGACACACTGAACGATATACCGATGCCGGTCTGCAGAATGATCGACAATGGAGGGCCCATGAGCCAGTATGATGAGGAGAAGGCTGTCTCGTCGGAGAGGGATGGTGAGAAACCAGTTGGCCGTCGGACATGGCTGGCCAGCGCGGTCTCCGCGATGGGTGTTACGGCCGTTGGCTTGATCGCCCCGTCGATTCTTCCAGCCGTAGAACAGGACCACACCGATCCCACGCGGGTCCCAGGCCGCATTCCCAGTCCTTATGGCACTCGCGCACTGGGAGAAACCGCCCAACGCCTGACGACGGCGACCCATTCACTGACGCCGCATCAATCGTTGCACGGCATCATCACCCCATCCGCATTGCACTTCGAGCGCCACCACAACGGCGTGCCGGCCATTGATCCCAATCGCCACCGGCTCCTGATTCACGGGCTGGTTGATCGGCCGCTCTCATTGTCCATGCACGATCTGACGCGCTTCCCTTCCGTGACACGCACGCTGTTCATCGAATGCTCCGGCAATTCCGGGAAAGAATGGAAAGGGCCGACAGGGAAGACGGTCCAAGAGACGCACGGGCTCATGAGCACCAGCGAATGGACCGGCGTGCCGCTCGCGACGGTCTTGGCTGAAGCAAACGTCAAACCAGAGGCTGCCTGGGTGCTGGCGGAAGGGAGCGATGCCGCCGCCATGACGCGCAGCTTGCCGCTGGCGGAAGTGCTGAAGGACGCGTTCCTGTGTTATGCGCAAAACGGCGAGGCGTTGAGACCGGAGCAGGGCTATCCGCTCCGCCTGGTGATTCCCGGCTGGGAAGGCAACACCTGCATCAAGTGGCTACGGCGCCTCAAACTCGGCACCGCCCCGTTCATGACGCGCGAAGAAACGTCGCGCTACACCGATCTCATGCCGGACGGCACGGCCAGGCAATTTACGTTCGTCATGGAGGCCAAGTCCGTTATCACAAGTCCTTCAGGCAGCCAGCGAATCGAGCCGGGCTTCATCGAAATTCGTGGGCTCGCCTGGAGCGGACGAGGCTTGGTGAAAACGGTCGAGGTCAGTCTCGACGGCGGGCGGACATGGCGACCGGCACACATACAAGGACCAGTGCTTCCACAGTGCCACACACGCTTCCGGTTCGGATGGCAATGGAACGGAGAGGACACGATCCTGCAAAGCCGTTGCATCGATGACAGCGGCTATGTCCAGCCAGCGAGGGCCGCGCTCGTCGCAGCCCGAGGAGTTCATTCTTCATACCACTACAATGCGATTCAGAGTTGGAAGGTGGCCGCAGATGGGGAGGTGACGAATGTGCAAATCTAACGCGACCCCTTGGGAGGTGTCGGCACTCGCACTATCTCTGCTCTTCGGGAGTATAAGTCATGCTGAAGAGCCGATGCGCTATGGGTTCGGTCGGCCGGCCACCGGCGCGGAGATCGGCGCCTTGAACATCGACATCGATCCAAGCGGAGCAGGATTGCCGCCTGGTCAAGGGACCGTGCAGCAAGGGGCAGCCATCTATGGAAACAAGTGCGCCGCCTGCCACGGACCAACAGGAACGGAAGGACCAAAGGATCGCCTCGTGGGCGGCCAAGGTTCGCTGGCCACTGACAACCCGATCAAAACCATCGGCAGCTTCTGGCCCTATGCCACAACGTTATACGATTACATCCATCGTGCCATGCCGTTCAACGCTCCGCAATCCCTGACGCCAGATGAGGTCTATGCCGTGGTCGCGTGGCTGCTCCATCAAAACGGCATCATACCATCCGACGCCGTGATCGACGCGCAGACACTTCCGCGCGTCACGATGCCCAATCGTGCGGGGTTCGTCTCGGACCCGCGACCAGATGTGCTGGTTCGGTGACGCAGAAGCCAACTGCTTGGTAAAGCCTCACGGTGCTCTCTTCTCGTAGACGGTCAAGTGTGTGAAGGCCGGTACACGAATCGCTCCAGCCCCCAAGGTCTCGTCCGAAGGCGCGCTTGATGCCGTGAACGTCGGTGGTGGATTGAGAGGAGGCCGACGCCGGACAATCAGCCGCCGTGGCGATGAGACAGATACTGCTCGATGGCGCTGACATACCGAGGGAAGAGGGATTGGGCTTTCCGAACGGCATCCAAGACGATGGCATCGACGATCGCATCATACTCATGAACCAGGCGGTTCCTCAGCCCCGCCGAGGGAGCCAGCGCGTCGGCCAGTTCTCGCTGAAGCACACCATGGTCGGCCAGCTTGAGAAACCCCTGATAGTAATCGTCCGGGGCTCCGTGGCCGTCCTGGACGAGAATATGGGTATTCAGATCGATCGCTGCTTCAATCAATTCCTGCAGAAGCCGTTCCGTCCCCTTCCTGGTAAACAGATTGTCGCGATACCGTTCAGGAGTCATCGCGGCGACGGGTTCAAGCGCCGTCAAGTTCTCGACGATCACGACGAGCTTCCGGCGAAGCACGGAGGGATCGGACGGCGTCACGCCGCACCCCTGTTCTGAAGAAAATGCCGGATCGTCTCGCGCTGCGCGACGCGCAATTTGGCGGTATCGACATAGCGGCGGTGGGCAAGCGAGCAGAAGGCCGCGTAGCATCCTGGCGTCCGTTCATAGAGGAGCTGTCCTCCCCGCACGACTTCCATCATCAGCAGCGGCGAGGCACGGCGAAGATCCGCCACATCGACAGCGTCGGTGTGCAGAAGGCGAGTGATCTCATTGGTCAGCGAGACAAGATCCAACGGCTGCCGTCCTTTCACGGCAAGATCGAGGTCGCTGTCAGCGTGCGTCACCCCGCCCGCAACCGAGCCGAACAGGATCACCAGATCGAGATCCGGATCGGCAAAGAGCGGGACGAGACGCTCGCGAACGTGAGCGATGGTGAGTGGAGCGGCCATGATTCATTCCGTTCAAGCACGCTGATTCGCTGCAACCCTAGCAATGCCGTTCCTCGGCGTCAAGTCACGGATTGATCGAGCCTTCTGCCCAGCCATAACTCCGCTCCGGCTGGTCAGTGGTTGAAGGTCGATCGCCACGGCGAAGCCCATCAAAACCATTGGCAGCTTCTGGCCCTATGCGACGACTCTCTATGACTACATCCATCGCGCCATGCCCTTGAACGCTCCGCAATCCCTCACGCCCGACGAGGTCTATGCCGTCGTCGCCTGGCTGTTGCATCAGAACGGCATCCTTCCCGCCGACGCCGCGATCGACGCGCAGACCCTTCTGGCCGTGAAGATGCCCAATCGAGGGGGATTCGTCTCGGACCCGAGGCCAGATGTCCTGTCTCGCTGATGGCGCAAGCGTCCACCCTGTCTCTGCCCTGACTACTCCACCCTCTTCTTGAACGCGATATCCCCATAGTAGGCCTCGGCTGACTCACCGGTATTGTCCGTATCCGTCATGATCGCCACGCCGGAAATCATCGGTGGGTCTTGGCCGAACGCCCGCTTGTAGTCTTCATAGACATTGCGCTCCTCCGTGATCCAGGTATTAAGCTTGGTTGAGCCGCTGTCGACCACGATCATCTGAACCTGATCCGTAAAGGGGTTCGGTACGGAGGTTCCTACTGGTGCGTGACTTTCCCAGATATAGTTGATGGCGCCCAGCGGCGGATATTGGCCATAGATCAGCTTGGCCGCTTCGTATTTCGCCTTCCCAAAGAGGCCAACCTTCTGGCTGTCGTATTGGAAGGTGACATAAATGCGGGCGGGGTAATCGTCTCCTTCTTTCTTGGCCACGTCCCCGGCCTTCAAGATATTCGAGACTTTCCACTGCCATTGAATGATCGGATATTCCTTCGGATCGATCAGAATTTCTTTCGTCAGTCCCGAAGAGGAGGCCTGACTGGCTGCTTTGACGGCGACGCGGTCGCCGTCTTTTACGAGGCGGTACGTCGTGTGCTGGGAAATCTTCGGAAAGGTGAGCGGCTTCCAGCCGTTGGGCCATGGGCCATCCGGGGTTGCCGCAGAAAATGTGCCGATTTCTACTCTCGCTGGGGATTCAGCTTGCAGCCGGGTCGGCTCGCCGAGGGGGGCGACGACGAGAAAGAACAGCGCGATGCCGACGATCAAAGTCAAACGACGTAGTGTCATGCTTCAGGTCCTTTAGTGTGACTGTGGGTGAAATCCGTATGGAGCACCCGAAACTATTTTCTCGTCCACGAAAACCACTTACTGAGGATGTTCTTCTGCCGTGCGGTGAAGGTGGTCTTGCGCCAGGCATTGGCCACCTTCTTCACGACTTCGCCCTGTGTGGGATAGGGATGGATCGTCGACGCCAGGGTCTTCAAGCCCAGTCCGGCGTTCATGGCAAGTGTGAACTCATTGATCAAATCGCCGGCATGGGCCGCGACAATCGTGGCCCCCAAAATGCGATCCGTTCCTGCCTCCACATGGACCTTGGCAAAACCCTCTGCTTCACCATCGAGCACCGCCCGGTCCACCTCGTCTAAGCGATGCGTGAACGTCTCCACCTTGTGCCCCTTCTCCTTCGCCTCAGCTTCGTAGAGGCCGACGTGGGCGATCTCCGGATCGGTGTAGGTTGCCCAGGGAATGACAAGAGAACTGACCCGTGCTGTGCCGAGCCCGAAGGGATGGGGAAAGAGCGCGTTCTGAATGACGATCTGAGCCATGGCGTCCGCCGCATGCGTAAACTTGTAGCGGGAGCATATATCCCCGGCCGCATAGATATTCGGATTGGTCGTGCGGAGGTGGCCGTCGACCGTGACGCCCGCCTTGTCGTAGTCAACACCGGCCGTCTCCAAGCCAAGACCGTCCACGTTCGGCTTACGCCCGGCGCCCACGAGAATGTCGTCGACCGTGATATCGTACGCCCGGCCATGCGAACCGCCCGTCAGCCGCTTGCCGGTCTCCGTCTTCTGGATGGTCAACTCCTTGCCGCAACAGAATAAGGTCACACCGTCGCGAACCAGGGCTTTCTCGACAATCTCTGCAGCCTCGCGATCTTCGTTCGGCATGATCCCGTGCAGCGCCTCAATCAGATACACCTGACTGCCGAACCGGGCGAAGGCCTGCGCCAGCTCACAGCCGATGGGGCCCGCGCCGATGATGGCCAGCTTTGCCGGCAACTCGGTTAACGAAAAGATGGTTTCGTTCGTCAGATAGCCCGCTTCTTGTAGTCCTGGGATGGGTGGCGCAGAGGCCCGTGCGCCGGTGCAGATGGCGGCCTTGGCAAAGTCTAACGTCGCGCTGCCGACCTGCACGGTCTGCGCGCTGGCGAATCGCGCCTGCCCCAAGAAGACATCGACACCCAGGCCGGTAAACCGCTGGGCCGAATCCGTCCGGCTGAGTTGGGCGCGCAGTGTCCGCATGCGCGTCATGACGGCGGGGAAATCTTCCTTCGCCGCGCCGGAGAAGTGGATGCCGAACTCCTCAGCTTTTCGAACATCAGCCCAAGCACGCGAGGCCCGGATTAAGGCTTTGGAGGGCACGCATCCGACGTTCAAGCAGTCGCCGCCCATGAGGTGCCGTTCGATCAGTGCGACTTTTGCCCCTAGGCCGGCCGCGATCGCCGCCGTCACGAGTCCGGCCGTTCCACCTCCAATGACCACCAGGTTATATTGACCGGTCGGCGTCGGGTTCACCCAATTTGGTGGATGGACGTAGTTGATCAAGCGTTGATTATGTTCATCGTCGGGTAGCATCACGTTGGAAACAACCATCTTTTCAGGCGCGCTCATGGGCGGGGTCCTTTCGGTTGATGAGGGGGCATCGAATCTCGTTCATGGGTGAGAGGGAGCCTCTGTACGATTCACCGGTTCAACTGGTTTGCCGGCAAATCGCCGATACAGAATCGGCACCAGGGCGAGTAGTCCCAACAAGGTGAAGGCCAGAATCACGTTGGGCGAGGCAATTTCCTTGAGCGAATTGATCGTGCCCAATTGACGCCCGGCGTAAGCATAGACGAAGCTACCGGGCACAATGCCCAGGGCCGTCGCGAGCACATAGGTGCCGAGGCGGACCCGCGTCAGGCCCGACACCAAGTTGACCAGGAAGAACGGGAACAAGGGAACGAGCCGGAGCGTCACGAGGTAGCTGAAGGCGTTCTTTGCAAACCCCTCTTGAATCGGACCCAGCTTCTGGCCGAACGTCTGCTCGACCCACCCGCGCAAGAGATAGCGAGCGGTCAAAAACGCGAGCGTGGCTCCGCCGGTCGCCCCGAGATTCACGAAGGCTGTGCCCCACAGGCTCCCGAAGAGAAAGCCTCCGACGAGGGTCAATATCGTGGCGCCGGGAAGCGACAAGCCGGTGACCAGACTGTAGGTGACGATAAAGCTCGCCACGGCGGCGGCGTGATGTTCGTCAGTGAAGGCCAGGAGCCGATCACGGTTCGCTTTCACCGTCTCCAGCGTGAGATACGCATCCATGTCGAACCAGAAGAATGCGCCGATGGCGAGTCCAATCACTGCGGCGATGATGAATTTGCCGGAACGCGGCCCGCTCGCTGATTCGGAGGGCACCGAGCCCTGATGAGATGGTGGTGTCGGATGTGCCGTCTCGCGCGTGACCGGGTGTTCTACGGCACAAGGTATTTCCTTCATGGTGCTCCCTTCGATCGGCTGATTAAGGCCAAGCATCTGGTCTGTCTTAGATCGGTCTGTTCGTGAGGAATGTTCTCTCGGCATGTCTTCACGGTAACTCAATTCCCAATTTGAATCTGTGAGCCAATTCACAAAGCACAACGGGAGGAAGACCGGGAAGGGCGGCGTTTTTTATGGAGCAAGATTCCCACAATTCAGCTAGAGTCTCCTAAGTTGGCGTACAAACTGAGCATTTACCGGGACATGCCTGCCTTGACTCATGATGCAGTGAAAAACCGGCAGAGGGTGGTCTCCGGTGGGATGAACCATGCCCGATGGAGCACCGCTACAATCAGAGGAGGACAAGCACGATCCCAACGCAATCCACTTGAGTGACGGCAGCATCGATGGGCCTCATGATCGCTGGGGAATCACGAGGATCACATGGTTCAGAAGTGTATGGCGCTCATAGCTCAACAGATACAAGTGCAACAGGGAAGGATCATCGGCATCCCAGTGAAAGAGAGGGCCATCCACGCCAATAGCGTGATGGTCGAACCAACGGTTCTGTGCGTCGAGATGGAATCCATAGAACGTGCGGTGGATCGGAGGACTTGCCACAACCTGCTCATAAGACTCAAAGAAGCTGGGGTTGCCGATGCCAAGAGGAACCTGCCAGCCACGGTCGTACTGCGCTGAGGACGCCACCGGAATCGCGGCCCAATCGAGCCCGCCAAGAATGAGGCGAGTTGACTCCCCTGTCTTGCTGCTGCGAAAGGCGAGTTCTATCTCAAACAGAGAGCGAGTGTCCTCCTTAAGTTTCACGCGCCGGACAATGGCGCCCGTAAGCTCAGCCAGATAGTGAAGCTGTGTCTCTCGCGGGTGCGCGCGAGAGTATCGCCCAGGCGGGATGAAGCTGGCGAATCGCACTGGCTGGTTGTACCAATCGCGATAGGTCGTGGCGACTGGCGTCAGAATGTTTCGGCGCTTGAGGACTTGTTCGCCTTGCGCCGACACCGGCTGGTCCCACAGCGCTGTGGCCTGGACCGGCCATTCCCGTTCGACTGTCCTGAGTCGGTCTAATCGGATAGCCGTGCCTGACGGATCGACCCAGTGCTCCAGCGACCACCAGTAGGACCAATAGGACAGGTCGTTCACCCGTTCGAACACCTGCTTGTAGAGTCCGAGCGGGAACGTGAACCAGAGGTGCTCGTACACTCGCTCTTCACCGTCCTCCGTGGTGAAGAGCAGCAATTCCCATAAGCCCGCGTTCAAACAGTTGCGCGCGAGATCCACACGGGTCAGTGCCCGCTGCTCGAACCCGTCTCCGCCTTCGCGTACGTCAAGATGGGGTGAGGGTCGAGTGAATCGGACCTGTTGCCGGTTCCATTCCCGGTCGATCAACCCGATTTTCGTCAAATCCAGGTCGCTTTTGGCCCAAGGGGGAACTGCCGCAACGACATGCGCGAGATCGACATCGGTGAGCTCGATGGCCGCAGCCTGCGGCGTGGCGGGTTCCAGACGAATGCGAAAGCGGGTGCCGTCGAGTTGTTCGACAATCAATTGTCGGTGAGAATAAGTGCCGAAGACCTGGCTCGTCTTCTCCGGATTTTCGGGATAGGCGTCTTTCGAGAATGCCGTAAGGGCAACAGCTTGCGGAGTCCTGGCGCTGTAGCGACTTGCAAGCCAGACGAGGTTCGCAATCACGAGGATCACGAGACATGCGAGCGACGCGAAGACTATTCGTTTCTTGAATCGATGAGCCTGTGTGGGCAAGGCCTGCGTCCTCCGTGAAAGAGAGGGGTAAACAGCATGCGGCGATTGTATCGGAATGGATGCCGCCTCCGCTATCATCACCGATAGGGAAGGTTAATAGACGGGTGACTGCTGCGTTCGAGGTGCCCGAGGGGCTGAAGGGCGTGCTTGTCCGAACGAGAGTTCGCCGCTGGAATAGGTGCTTCCGAATGTCTTCACGAGTTCGGCCAACTGCCGGAGAGCGGATTGAAGCTCTTCAGAGCGGAGAGGTGAGAGTGGATGGATGTAAGCCGCATAGACGAGGCCATTGCTCGTCGCGTAGCGCGCGTCTAGGGCGGAGTGAAAATTAGAGCGTTTTTGGTTTATGTCTTTACATAGCCTGAAGACGCGAAGTAGCGCGTGCATTCAGCGGGTGTGAAGCGGTCGAGCAACATGCCGATGTCAGCCCAGAGCGCGTCCACGGTTCGAGGGGCAGTTTTCCGGAGCAGCGCTTTGAGTTTGGCAAACAGTTTTTCAATGGGATTGAGATCGGGGGAATACGGCGGGAGATAGCGAATGTGTGCCCCCACCGCCTCAAGCGCCTTGTTGACGCCGGCCACTTTGTGACTGCGTAAGTTGTCGGCGATGACGATATCGCCGGGGTGGAGTGTCGGGCATAAGAATTCCTGGACATATTTGAGGAACAGGGCGCCGGTCATGGCCCCCTCCGCCACCATCGGAGCGGAGATGTCATCATGCCGCAGCCCGGCCACGAAGGTGGTGGTGTGCCAATGTCCGTGCGGGACAGCGGCGACGCACCGTTCACCACGCGGGGCGCGTCCGTAGCGCCGGGCCATGTTCGTCGACGTTCCCGTTTCATCCAGAAAGACCAGCTTCGTGATGTCCAGCGCGGGTTGGGCTGCCTGCCACTCACGCCGTGCGGCTTGCACGTCGGCGCGATCTTGCTCGCTGGCGTGTAGGGGTTTTTTTAAGGGTGAGCTTCCATTTGTCGAGTTGATGCCACAAGGCGGGGACCTTCATCGCAATCCCGTGTGCCGCTAATCGGGCACACATCTCCGCAAGGGTCAGATCACCTGTTTCCTTCAACCATGCCCGCAGTGTCGGCTCCATCCCGACCAACCGGGACTGCCGATGGCCTCCAATTGGGAGACTGCTCCGCTGCCCCGTCTGCGTGAGCCGGTTCCGCACCTGATACACCCAGACCCGACTGACTTCAAATCGGGCGGCAATGGCTGTCGGACGCTCCCCACGTTCCAATGCTCTCAACACACGGTCCCGTAGATCCTGCGAATAGGCCTCCATCCTGTTGCCTCCATCAAGAAACCAATGGAGGGCACTCTACAGAATGTATACACTTAAGGAATCTCTGATTTATTCTCCCTACACAGTATGGTGGGGTAGCGCAGCACTGATGAGGAGGCGCCCCCATGCCGCAACAGACCTTCGCGGAAGCCAGCTTTGAACGGTATCGCAAGCCCACCCGCCGCGAGCGGTTTCTCGATGAGATGAACCGCGTGGTGCCGTGGGCGGACCTGACCGCGGCCATTGAGCCGTTTTATCCCAGGGCCGAGGGCCCGGGGCGTCCGCCGGTGGGCGTCGAACGCATGCTGCGCCTCCATTGTCTGCAACAGTGGTTCAACCTGTCGGACCCGGCGGTGGAGGAGGCGCTGTACGACTCGCGCGCCATGCGGCAGTTCGTGGGCATTGATCTCGGCCGTGAGCCCGTGCCGGATGAGACGACGATCTGCAAATTTCGGCATCTGCTGGAAGCCCATCAGGTGGGGGAACAACTCTTTGCGCGGATCGGAGCGTATCTGGCCGCCCAAGGCATGAAGGTCAGCCGGGGGACCATCGTGGATGCGACCATTATTGCGGCACCCAGTTCGACCAAGAATCGCCAGAAGGAGCGGGATCCAGAAATGCATCAGACGAAGAAAGGGAACCAGTGGGACTTCGGTATGAAGGCCCATCTGGGCGTCGATAGCCGGACCAAGCTGATCCATGCGGTGGCCGCCACGGCGGCCAATGTGCATGACAGCCAGGTCTTGCCAAAGCTGCTGCATGGACAGGAGACCCGCGTGGGGGGGGACGCGGCCTACAGCGGGCAACGCGACGTGATCCGGCACCACGCCCCCGGTGCCAAGAGCTTTATCCAGACCAAAGCCCATCGGCATCGGCCCCTGAGCGAGGCCGAGCGGGCCCGCAATCGCACCAAGTCGAAGGTCCGCGCCAAAGTCGAGCATGTGTTCTTGGTGATCAAGCGCATCTTTGGATGGTCCAAAGTCCGCTACCGCGGGTTGGCGAAGAATACCCACTGGCTGTTCATCAGCTGTGGCTTGGCGAATCTGTACGTGGCTCGACAGCGCCTGCTGACGGAGGCGTAGCTGACGTGGGTCGATACCGCACGAGGGAGCGGCTCGACGGCGGGCGAATCCCGATACGATGCTCCCGGGCGACCTCGTTCCGAGATTGATGGCTCTCATTGACCAATCTCTGAGCAGATTTCTCAAGACAAACGTGAATTAATCAGACGTTCCTTAAATCAAAAACGCTCTAGCGTCCAGCATCTGCTTCCGCCGTCGGTCGGTGAGTTCGGCTTCCGGTCCGATCGGCGCGACGATTCGCATGCGGTCATGCGGCTCACTGGTGAGCAGCGCCATCTCAACATCGGCATAGGAGAAGCGCCATTGGCTGTCCCCTTCTTTCAACTCTTGGACCGTTACAGCCAGAATGTCCTGGAGTGCCTGAATCGTCATCGAGTCTCGGGGAGTGATGCTCGACTTCAGATGCTCCGCCGCGCCGACACCGAGCAGGCTGACGCCGGCTAACACTAACAGTCCGATTAGCACCTGCCTACTCATCTATGCGTACTCATAGTCCCACTTACGGGTCGTCTCCCGGGTTCGCAACTGAGGCCATCATGCCGTAACCGAGGGCCCAGAACTGTCAGCTGGCTTACGGTTTCACTCGGCTGCTTTCTATACGGTATGTAAACGAACCACCTCTCCTTCCCATAGCGAGGAAGGTGAGTCAAGTCTGATCCCGCTCTTGGGAAAGCGAAGAGGCGCAAGATGTTCGAACAGCCGGTGCGCGCTCCCATGATCCTGTTGGTGGACGATGATGCTGATATGACGATGGGACTTTCAGACAGGCTGACTGCTGAAGGATGTCATGTTGCGATTGCCCATAGTGGACTCGAAGCCCTCCATTGGCTTCAGGACCATCGACCGTCTGCCGTTCTCCTCGACTTTCACATGCCGGAAATGGACGGCATTGAAACACTTCTGGCGATTCAGACGGTCGATTCGAAGATTCCCGTCATTATGGTGACGGGGGCCGAGCCCCAGGACCTTCTGCGCCATCGAGAACTCTGCGCGGCCGCAGCGTACCTTCCGAAACCGGTCGAGTGGACGGTGCTTCGACAGACATTGATCGTGGTGTTGGGACAGTGGCTTACCGGGGGAGTCCAGGCAGAGGAATCGCCTATCGTCCGCCCTTGCGAGAAAGGCTAGGTCTTGAATTGATGCCGTGATTCGAGTAGGCTGAGCCTCTCGAATGGAGCCGACTGAATGAGCCATTCCCCCACCTCCCCTAACAAGCTCTGGTACCTCAAGCACATTCATTTGTTCGACGGGATTTCCCCCTCTGAGATGCAGGAGATGGAGAAGATCACTCGCATGGAGGAGGTCAAGAAGCGGCAGCCCTTGTACCTTCCTGGAGACCCAAGCAGCAGTGTGTACCTCCTCAAGCGAGGGCGCGTGAAAATTGCCAACACGGCGCCGAACGGGAAAGAAGTCACCTTCGAGATCTTAGAGGCGGGAGACGTCTTTGGAGAACTCGACGTGCTGCAAGACGCTCCTCGCTCGACATCGGCTGAGACTCTCGATGATGCGCTTATTTGTGTGATTCCACGGAAGGATTTCGATCAATACTTGGCTATGCACCCCAACGTGACGATCAAACTGACCAAGCTGATCGGCCTGCGGCTCAAAAAAATCCAGAGCCGCGTTGAAGATCTCGTCTTTCGCGAGGTGCCGGCCCGCCTGGCCCACCTGCTCTCGGAACTAGGCAAGACCGAAGGCGTTGCGGACAAGCAGGGCATCCGTCTCAAGGTCAAGTTGACCCACCAGGAAATGGCCAATCTGATCGGCTGCAGCCGTGAAACCGTGAGCACCACGATGGGGCAGTTCCGGGACGACGGCCTCATTCAAATGGATGGCCGGACGATTACTATTCTGAGCGAGAAGGGGTTGTCCAGGCTTCTCGGCTGAACTGCTTTCCGCACCCCACTCGACCGGCATCTTGTCGGAGTGCTGCCAGCCCATTTCTCACCGTTCGCTATGTGGCTTCCTCGTTTTTTCTCACCTTCGTTCTTCATGAATCATGCGGACGAGCCACCAGCAGACCGTTCGACAGGGCTGCCGAATTTGCACCGCATGGCATGGCAGCCTCTGTTATGGCTGTCACCGCTCACGATGGTTCGGCTGAAATAAGATGGCCCGCTCGTTTTCTTTCATGAAAATGATCCGGCCTCTATTGAGGTTCATGGTTGAACGAGCCGCACCGTATGACCATCCGGGTCACGAACGATGGGTGCCTGCTTATATCCAAGCCCACGGAAAGATCCAGCAAGCCAGGGAATACCCACCTTGCCGTCCCGTCGACCAAGTCTTTCGCATTGGGGATCGCGCGGTGTGTGCGCGATGTGATTCACCTGGTTGCTCAGAATTGTGAGTGCGAGGAATGCGATGGCATCAAGCATATGACGCGGAGAACGCCTTGCTCTCTTCCCTGAAAATGTAGAGCAACCAATGGTGATGCATTCCGGCAGATAGATACTGATCAGTTCACTAAATAGTGCGTAGTATGTTATAGTGCGCCATGCACAGACAAGACGATGCCAGGACACTGGCTCCGGCGGCACAGGCGCACTTGCGGCGGTTGGCCGTCAAAGCCGTGCGCGCAGGTCTCAGGCAGACCGCGGCGGCCAAGACTTATGGGGTGAGCGTACGTGCGGTGAACAAGTGGGTGGCGATCGACAAGGTCGGCGGGCTGCGCGCCTTGAAGCTGAAGCGCCGGGGCCGCCGGCTTGGACAGGGCGGACGGATGCGCGTCGCTCACGCGCAGCGCATCCGTAGCCTGATCGTGGGCCAGATGCCCGCTCAGTTGAGGCTGCCGTTCTATCTCTGGACGCGCGCGGCGGTGGCGAGCCTGATCGCGCGAGAATATGGGATCACGGTGTCGCTCGTGACCGTGGGGCGGTACCTCCGGGCTTGGGGCTTGAGCCCGCAGAAGCCGGTGCGGCGCGCCTACGAGAGGAACGATGCGGCCATCGCGCGGTGGCTGAAGCAGGAATACCCAGCGATTGCCCGGCAGGCCAGACGGGACAAGGCGGCGATCTACTGGGGCGACGAGATGGGGCTGCGCAGCGACCACGTCACGGGTACGAGCTATGCCCCGGTGGGACAAACCCCTGTGATACGGGCCACCGGCCAGCGCTTCGGGTGCAACATGATCTCGGCCATCACCAATAAGGGGGCGCTCGCCTTCATGGTGTTTCAGGGCAAATTCAAGGCACCCGTCTTTGTGACGTTCCTGCAGCGGCTGCTCAAACAGGTCGTCGGCAAGATCTATCTGATCGTGGACGGGCATCCGGTGCACAAATCCAGGAAAGCCACGCGCTTTGCCGCCACTCACTCGTCGCAGCTGCGGCTGATTCGGATGCCGGGCTACTGCCCGGAACTGAACCACGATGAATTGCTGAATCAGGACGTTAAGACCAACGGGCTCGGCAAGAGTCGGCCGACCAACCGGACCGAACTCATGGCCATCGTGCGCCGCCATTTGTATCGGCGCCAGAAGCAACCGCAGGTGATTACCAACCTGTTTCACGAGAAACATGTCCGCTATGCCGCGTCATGAACTACGCACTATTTGGCGGTCGGCTCAGTATATGGATCAGCCTTGCCTATAGCAGCTTGCGAATCGAACAATCCCCCAAATGTTCTAGATCTGGCCATCGATCATTTCAGATCACCTCGTATCATTCGTCGCTTCATCGCTTGGCACCGTCTCTTTCTCTGGATCGAGGTTTTCTTGTCTCGGTTCGCTTACTCGGTTGCGCAGGAGGAGCGCTGCCCTTCTCCTGAATGTCGTGTGCCATCGACTGAATGGCATGCCAGGCACGGAGAACTTCGGCTACCGTCCAAGCCTGTGCTGGGCAGCCATGTGGAGTAAAGGGGGGGTCTCCGTCAAATATTTCACTGGCACTGCCAAGTCCATGGGTCTGCACATGATGGATAAATGGCGCTAGAAACGTTGCCGCGATGCCGGGATTTTTGTAGACGCGGAGGTGGGCGTGAATGAACGGCCCAATGAGCCAACCCCAGACAGTGCCCTGGTGATAGGCGGCATCGCGTTCACGAGGATCGCCACTATATCGACCGACATACTGTGGATCATTTTGCGCCAGGCTGCGGAGGCCGAAAGAGGTCAACAGATGTCGCGCACATATGTCCACCACCGCGCGCTGCTGCTCGGGTCGCAGCGGGCTATCTGGGAGAGAAACGGCAAATAGCTGGTTGGGCCGGAGGGAAGCGTCTGGTCCAGCCTCCCCATCAATCACATCAAAACACCAGCCAGTGGCATCATTCCAAAATCGTTGAAAGTTCACGCGCACTCGTTCTGCCGTTGCCACATAGAGGTGCGCGGGCTTGTTCAAGATTGCGGCAAACTGGATGAGGGTGGTTAGCGCATTCAACCAGAGGGCATTCACCTCGATCGGCTTGCCTATTCGCGGGGTCACCACCCAGTCGCCTACTTTGGCATCCATCCAGGTGAGCTGTACTCCTGGCTCTCCGGCATACAGCAGCCCATCTTGTGGATCCATTTGAATGTGGAACCGGGTTCCCCGAATATGCCATGCAATAATGTCTTCCAAGACGGGGAAGATCTCGCGCAACAACTGCCGATCCTGCGTCACGGCGTAATACTGGCGAACTGCTTCGAAAAACCACAAGGTCGCATCCGCGGTGTTGTACTCGGGCGTTTCACCGGCATCGGGGAAGCGGTTGGGAAGCATTCCTCGGTCAGTCACCAGGGCAAATGTCTGTAGAGTAGTTCGGGCAATCTCGGGACGACCAGTGGTGAGTGTCAATCCAGGCAGGCTGATCATCGTGTCCCGCCCCCAGTCACCGAACCAAGGATACCCCGCAATGACCGATCGGCCCTCAGATTGCGCTGAAATGGATCGTTCGACAATGAATTGGTCTGCAGCGAGGATCAACTGCTGAGTCCATGCGGGTACGGTTTCGGGTAGATCAGGATGGGCGGAGTAAAACGAGTCAAGCACCGTCCGCTCATGCTGCCGCTGCTCTTCCCGGCTTGAGCGCTTCGATTCGCCTGCGTTGGAATCCGTACTGGCAATAAGCGTCACCGATTCACCCAGTTGAAGCTCAGCTGAGAATATGCCCGCCTGCAGGTGATCCTCATGGTCCTCAAGCCCCCGCGCACGTTCTGCGGACAGATCCATGCTGTGGTGCCACACGTGGGTTGGTTCGACGATGGCAGAGTCAGAAAAGAGGTAGTAGGACGTAGCGCCTTCAAACGCACTAATCCGTACTCCGCGATTGACAGGTTCTATGGTGAATTGCCACCCGTTGGCATGCGTGGTGGAATGATAATCGCGATAGTTAACCAACGCCTTAACAGTCAACTTCATCGACGCCCGACCACGGATCAGGTCGTACCGAACGAAGGTGGTGTTGGCGCCCTGTTGCATCCAGATACGTTTCTCCAGGAGTGCGTCTGCGAACGCAAATGTCCACACCGGGGTCGTTCCTTCTAAACGAAACCGCTCGAGAAATCGATAGCCGTGGGGATCGATCGCTCCGCCAGCCCAACGGTTGGCGCAGAGAGAAATCACTTCTCCATCATATTCAATCGTCTCATCGAACTTGGTCGCCAATAAGGTGCGGCCCAGCGGGGGCATGAGTGCTGCAAATAGGAGCCCGTGGTAACGGCGAGTCAGCAACCCTGCGACTGTCCCGGAAGCAAACCCACCGATGCCATTGGTCACGAGCCATTCCCGGTGCTCAGCCGTGTAAAGATCGCCACAGATCTCTCTCCCGAAGTCCACTGGTGTAGGGGTGAGGCCAGGTTCAAACGTCTGATTGGTTGAATTGTGCATCATTCACATGTCCCTTCGACTCATTCATTGGATTGTTGGATGAGCATTGCGACGGATCCCGTCTATCCTGCTTGGTGGCTGACTCCGAGACCGCCCCATTATCTCCAGGGACGTATTCATCAAAGAGAGCCCGAACACACCAATGACCATTGATTACTTGGCGCCGTTTCCGGCAATTGCGCCAAACACTCCCCCATAGATGAGGTGCGCCATGAATGCAGCCATTACACCTCTCAGGCCAAGCGTCTGCGACATAAAGAAGCCCTGCCCAAGCATCGGCATGGTGACCGCCATGGCTGGCACCCATAGCAAAATTCCCCACAACACTCCCTTAAGGGTTGGAGGACCAGGAAGGTAGGTAAACAGGACGAAGACGTATGCCACTGGAAAGACCAGACTGCCCAATGCAAAATGAATCAGCATTCCTAGCACCCATGGCGTCCCGAGAAACTCGGCCAAGAGATGAGCCACATCCATGGGTTGTCCGAGCATGAGAGGAGCGACAAACTGCATCATCATCGTCATGGCAACCGTCCCGGCAAATCCACCGAGCAGCGCCTTCATCAGATTGGGTTTCATAGGATTCTCCTTGGTGGCCTTGGTCGAAACCGATCAGTCATATCACGAACCGGTTGGGTCAGATGTTCCCGTAGCGACCGTCGCCGCGTCACACGGGTCAACCCATACGCCATTGAAGACTTAGTAATTGCACTAGCCTTTCCGTTCATTATTTTTCCACCAACATCATGGCATGCCCGTCGGGACCCCGGACGAGCAACCCTTTTGTGAAGCCCAGTACTCGGTTGGGTAATGTGACGATATCCGATGAGAGAAGGGCATATTTCCCGTGTCTGAGACGCTCGGCAATCCCCTGAAGATTATCCACCACTAATCGTGTCTGCCAATGAAGTAAATCGTTGGCTCGTGCTTGAGGAGGGAAAGGTCGTCCGGTGGTTGGTGCGAGATACTCCAGAAACTCAATGCCTGGCCCCTCGCCCAGGGGCCGGAGCCCGGTAATATGCACCAGGGCGCCAAACACATTGGCTAAATGCTCCTGTTCGGTCCCATGATTTACGCTGTCTCCCATAACGGTAAGCCCCAGCACATCGCGATAAAACACCAAGCTGGTCTCAGTGTCTCTTACGCTAATCGCTGAATGGTCAATACCTAGAAATAATCGGTTCCCTGAATCTTGCCATTTAGGCTTTCCCTTACCCGGCGGAAAATAAATCAGCTCCAAGTTGTGGCCATCCGGATCACGAAAATAGAACGCTTGAATGCCTGCAGCAGCCTGGTTCCAACTCGGGATCGTCTGCGGCGACGTCGACACATGTAGCACCTTGAATGCGCGAAGACGCTCGTACGCCGTTTCCATATCTTTCACGACAATGGCGATATGCTGAAACCACAAATCATTGCTGTGAGAATCTGTGGGAATGGGTTGGCCCTTTGGGGTAAGGTATTCAGTCAGTTCAATCACCTCATCGCCCAGTTTCATGCGGACGACCTTCATCCGTAGCCCGAATATCCCCTCCAGGTGTTCATACTCGGCTCCGAGGACTTCGACCTCGGAAACCTTCTCGAAGGCCAAGACGGTGGAATAAAATGCCACGGCTCTGTCCACGTCCGAGACGGTCATACCAATCGCATCAACTGTCTGGACAGCCGGCTGCGCCGCGACGACTGGCGCCACAAGCAGGATCCACATGTAAACAAACGGCAAAAGAGAAAATAGGAGGACTCCCCGATCTAGCTGCCTGTAAGTCCGCTCACGGTGCACGCCCATCTTTTCAATCTCCAGTCTGGCGATGCGCAAGAACACCTTGAGAGTGGTGGCCGTCATCACTTTTCTCCGTTTTCTGAAGTGACGCCGAGGCGTGTGAGTAAATGATCCCCCACCCGCATGGCATTCGCCATGATCGTCAAGGAGGGATTCACCGCAGTGCTGGACACGAAGAAACTGCCATCCACCACGTACAAGTTGTCCAGATCGTGCGCCTTGCAGTTCACATCGAGGGCCGACGTTTTGGGATCGGTCCCGAACCGGATCGTTCCGTTCTGATGCGCCGTCCCTGCGAGCGGAATTCTCTTGCCTAAGTAGAGTGACGTCGGGATCAGGTGCTTCTCGCAACCGAGTGCGCTCAGCATATCTTTCAGTTTGGCCGTAAGCCGTGCGTGGCCTTCATCGTTGTTCACCGTGTAATGCAGGGAGATCTCACCTTGCTTGTTCAGCAGGACACGGTTATCGGGGTCCGGAAGGTCCTCAGAGGTCAGCCAGAAGTCGATGGAATGTTTGGCCATCTGATCCAGCACCATTCCAGGCGCGAACACCGGAGCGCCGGAGCGTAGCTGTTCGAGGTCAGATTTCCCGAGCATTTGGATGTGCCCAAGCGGGTAGTCCCAATCGTCGGCGCGAAAGTAGAAGTCGTTGATCGCCAGCGTTTTTTGAAACACCGTGGGATTCTCGTGTTTCGACAACGCCAGTAACGCGCTGTTGTTATGGCACATATAAAAGCGCCCCACCGCGTCCGAGGAGTTGGCCAGGCCTCTTGGATGCTTGTCGTTTGCCGACCGCAAGAGGAGTGCCGCTGAGTTGATGGCCCCGCAGGACACCACCACAATGTCCGCCGTATATTCCTCAGGCGCTCCATGACGAGACACATGCACCTTCGTGATTTCCCGCCCGGAAGGACTGACCTCCAACCGGGATACATAGGCATGCGTCAAGAGGGTCACCGTGGAATGAGTCAACGCCGGGTCGACACACGTAATGTGCGCATCGGATTTGGCGTTCACCAAACAGGGGTAGCCATCGCAGGTGTTGCACCGAATACAGGGACTCGCCTCTCGACGGTCTTCATTCAAGCGAATCCCCAAGGGAAGGGGAAAAGGGTGGTGTCCCATCCGCTTCAAGTCATCATGTAATTCCTGAATCCGTGGCTCATGTTTTACAGGTGGGTAGCGGTACTGTGCGCTGACTGGCGGGCCGGTCGGATCGATGCCATGCTCGCCATGAACCTGATAGAGGTGCTCGGCCTTGGTGTAGTAGGGTTCAAGATCGTCGTAGGCGATCGGCCAGGCCGGCGAGATCCCGCCGTGGTGCCGAATCGCTCCAAAATCTTCCTTGCGAAAGCGCAGCAAGGCGGCGCCGTATACTTTAGTGTTGCCGCCTACGTAATAATGAATCCCCGGATGAAATACCTTCCCATCCTTGTCCTCCCAGTTACAGGCCGCCTTGTACCGTTTCTCTACGAAGACAGACCTCGAGTCCCAATTGTCTTTTTCGCGTGGCAGGTATCCGCCTCGCTCCAGAAGCAGGATGCGTTTGCCGGAGGGTGCCAGATGATGGGCCAGCGTCCCGCCGCCTGCGCCCGTGCCGATAATGATCACGTCATAATGATAGTTGCTCGCCATAGACACCCCTCACTGGATCGTATCTCGTCCTTTCACGTCAGGACCCTGCCGCATAGCCGCAGTGGAAAATGCATCGCGTGGGATTGCGGTGATGCAGCTTGGCGCAGATCACGGCGCCAAGCCCCTTGATCCGCACATACAACTCTGCGGCCAGGAGCATGCCCGCGGGGGGCGCAATCATGTACAGCCAAAACCCGGTCCATCGCCATGCCGGCAACGCTGACGCGAACGTTCTCGCCGGATTCATGCCAAACCCCGAGAAGGGGGCCTCGACGACGACGTAGGCCGCCACTAATAGGCCGGCAAAGAGTCCCGTCAAGGGAGCCAAACGATCGTGATTCATGGCCATCAACAGAACAATCATGAGGATAAAGGCGATCGTAAGTTCCGCCATGAAGGCGACAACCACTCCACTGTCTCCCGGGACGGTGACGACGTAATTCACGGAAGGGTGCGCCATGTAGTTGCCGATAAACAATGCGGGCAGTCCCACGCCCACGAGGCCGCCCGCACACTGAGCCAGGACATACAGGATGGCGTCCCACCGGGTCATCTTTCCCAATCGATAAAACGTCAGCGTGACCGCCGGATTGATGTGTGCGCCCGATCGCTTGCCCCACGGCGAGTAGATAATGCCGATAGCCGTGAGTCCCATCGCGAGGCCCATGGGAATGCGGCGGTACAACGGAGTATCGATGGCGGCCCGCACCGGCGACGAAGGATGCTCCATCACGGTCGCAAACACGACGGCGGACAGCATGAACAGTCCCAGCCCGGCCGCTTCCATAAGATATTCCGGCCAGTGGCGTCTGAGCGCATCCCACATTCCGCTTCCCGCGTCGTTCCAGCGCTGAACCTCTGACGCTTCTCTGAGTGGGCGCGCAGGGCTGGACGCTGTCAGGCGATCGTCCATTATTCTCCCGATTGTTCGAGCAATTTGGCGACCAGCCCCGTCCACCCGGTTTGATGACTGGCCCCCAGTCCTGCTCCGGTCTCCCCATGAAAGTATTCGTGGAATTGGATGAGGTCGCGCCAGTAGGGGTCATGGCGAAGCATCTCAAGCCCTCCATCCACCGGTCGTTGACCGGTGTCATCACGGAGGAAAATATGGTTCAGGCGCCGAGACAGTTCCGCAGCCACTTGCCACAAGGTGCGGGATTGTCCCGAATCCGTCGGGCAGTCGACCGTGAACGAGTCGCCAAGAAAATGATGGAACTTCTGGAGCGACTCAATCAACAGATAATTCACCGGGAACCAGATAGGGCCCCGCCAATTCGAATTCCCTCCGAAAAGGCCCGTCGTCGATTCCGCCGGTTCATAGTCGACACGGTGTTCGGTTCCGTCAATGTGCAGCCGATAGGGATGGTCGCGATGATATTTGGAGAGGGCGCGAATCCCGTAAGGGGAAAGAAACTCTCCCTCGCCCAAGAGATATCGTAAGACCCGCGGCAGACGCTCCGGATCGACGATGGACAGCATGCGCCGCACCGACCCGTCCGGTAATGTGGTCGTGCTCACGTGGCGGCGAAACTCCGGTTCATTCTCGATAAACCACTTCATCCGCCGCTTAAAATCCGGCAGCGCGTCCACCACGTCCGGCTCCAGCGTCTCGACGGCAAAGAGCGGGAGCAATCCGACCATGGACCGCACTTTCATTTGCTGATGATGGCCGTCCGGAAAATGCAGGACGTCATAATAAAATCCGTCGTCCTCGTCCCAGAGGGACAATCCATCCTCGCCACGATGGTTGATGGCGTGCGAGATGTGCACGAAATGCTCCAGGAATTTGCTGGCCATATCGGCATAGGCCTGATCTTCTTGCCCCAGCTCCAGCGCGATAGCGAGCATATTCAGGCAATACATCCCCATCCAACTCGTGCCGTCCGACTGATCGATATGCCCGCCCATGGGCAATGGCGCGGAGCGATCGAAGAGGCCGATGTTGTCGAAGCCCAAGAATCCGCCTTGGAAAATATTCCGGCCTTCCGCGTCCTTGCGATTGACCCACCAGGTGAAGTTCAACAAGAGCTTTTGAAAAACCCTAGCCAAAAAGGTGCGATCACCCTTGCCGCGGAGGCGTTTTTCGATTTTGTACACGCGCCAGGCAGCCCAGGCATGGACGGGAGGATTCACATCACCGAAGGCCCATTCATAGGCGGGCATTTGCCCGTTGGGATGCATGTACCATTCGCGCAAGAGCAGCACGAGCTGTTCCTTGGCAAAATCAGGATCGACGAGTGCCAGAGGAATGCAATGAAAGGCCAAATCCCAGGCGGCATACCAGGGATATTCCCATTTGTCCGGCATGGAGAGGATGTCTTCGTTATACAGATGTTGCCAGTCACGGTTTCGTCCCTGACGATGTCCCTCGGGAGGCGTCGGGCCGGCCGGATCGCCGCGCAGCCATGTCCGCACGTCGTAATGATAGAATTGCTTGCTCCACAGAAGACCCGCGAAGGCCTGCCGCTGAATATTGCAACCATCCTTCGAGAGGCAATGAGGCGCCCGGGCGGCATAGAAGTCGTCGGCTTCCTGCTTCCTCGCAGAAAAGACCCTGTCGAATTCTTTGCCCAGCATCCCTTCGGTCGGCGGGCGGTTCGTCAACCGCAATCGATAGGTGGCCTGTTCCCCAGGAGGAATCAGAGCATGATAATGCGCGGCCGCCTTGGTCCCGATACCCTGAGGGTTGACGGCGTCCGCCTTGCCATGGATGACATAGTCGTGAAACGCGTCTTTTACGTATGGCGTGGCATTCGTCATGCCCCATAAGCGCTGCACGTTGGTCTCGTTCTCCGTAAACAACAGGTCGGGAGTGGCGTCGCACAACAGCCAGCGAGGACCGTATTGGTCATGATCGACGTTGATCACCATGGCCTCGCCTAAGGCGTGGTCCCGTTTGAGTATGGGACGGGAGGACTGTTCTCCCCACGACCAGGTGTTACGGAACCAGAGGGTGGGGAGCAGATGCAGATCGGCCGCTTCCGGTCCTCGATTGTGGACCGTGATGAGAATCAGGATATCCTCATGGGAAGCCTTGGCATATTCGATAACGACATCGAAGTAGCGATTGTCGTCGAACACACCGGTCTCGCGGAGTTCGTATTCCCGGTCCTGTTTCCCGCGCCGCCGGTTTTCTTCGACGAGCCTGGTATAAGGGAATTCCGCTTGCGGATATTTGTAGAGAAACTTCATGTAGGAATGCGTCGGCGTGGAATCGAGATAAAAATACGCTTCCTTGACATCTTCCCCATGGTTGCCTTCGTTGCCGGTGAGGCCGAACAGACGTTCTTTCAAAATGGGATCACGGCCATTCCAGAGGGCGAAGGCCAGGCAGATTTTTTGATGGCGGTCAGAAATGCCTCCGAGGCCGTCTTCTCCCCACCGATACGCCCGCGAACGGGCGTGATCGTGCGGGAAAAACTCCCAGGCCGTGCCGCCTGGACTATAGTCCTCACGGACGGTGCCCCATTGCCGCTCGCTCAGGTACGGTCCCCATCGCTTCCAATGTACGGTTCGCGATCGGGACTCCTCCAACCGCTGCTCTTCACTGACTGAAGCGAACGATGCTGCGCGCGGGGCTGTCTTCCCCTTTGCCTTGGGGCGTGCCTTGGCGGACGCTCGAGGCGGCTGCGGATCCTTCCGCGGTGTGGTGGGCTGCGGAGCGCTTTTCGGCGAAACGCCTTTTCTCGGAGCGGACTTCACGGGTTTGGATGACATGGCCGGTTCTTTCTATAGTGGACGGCGGCGGAAATGCCGGTCGGTTATTCAAGGAGTCAGGCTGTAAGGCCGGCGCCGGACTCGCCAATCAATCAGGAATCGGCGCCACATTCACGAACACCTTTATGGCGCCTTTCGTGTCCGTCAGGGTGCGCATCATGTCCTGATACCGATCCAGTCCTTGGATGGGATGGGTCAAGAGCTTCGCCGGCCAACCGGGCCATTGCAGCTGCGCATGGGCCAAATCTTTGACTCCCATTTCAAAGTATTCGCGATTGGCATTCACCGTTCCCACGACCACTTTGTTGCCCAGGACAAATCCGAGATTGATGCGATCCCCCGGCACCTCGACGGACCGTCCCCCTCCCGATACCCCCGACAACACCAAGACACCGTTTTTCCCGAGAATGTTCATCGCTTCAAAGACCAGCGATGCCACACCGGTGGCTTCGAAAATGAGATCGTAGGGTCCATGATCGCGCGCGGCCGCTGAGAGGGAAAGATCCTTCGTGCTGTGGTAACACCCGCCGATTTCTTTGACGAGATCGGAGTTCACATAGGGTGGTTTCGAGAGCGCGAATGTGCAGACCTGGATGCCTTTTAAGCGCAGCGCCATGGTGGCCAGTAATCCGATGGGCCCCGCTCCCAGCACCGCCGCCCGCTTCGGCCGCCAGACACGCAGCCGTCGCTGTATCTCAAAGGCCTGGGCGATCCCTTTCTCAATGACGCTGGCCGGCTCAAGCAAAACGCCCTCTTCCTTCAACCCCGGCGGGACCTTCACGATATATTCCGCATCGTCCACATAATATTCCGTCAGGAACCCATGGCGGAGATTGATGCCGCGTTCGAAATACTGGTCATCCGTCGTCATGTCGTAGGTCCCGATCTGATCGTACAAACTGGATCCAGAACGGCGCACCGTCGCCACGACAAAATCACCAGGCGACAGATCCGTCACGTGCGGGCCGACCGCCTCGACGACGCCGAAACTTTCGTGGCCAAGGACCAGAATCTGTTCGCCAGGCGGCGCGGCGCCGTACTCGGCTGCATTGATTTCCTTGTCTGTCCCATCGACGCCGACGCGCAGCACTTTCACCAGGACCCCGCGCCCATCAGGGATATCGGTGAGCTGTGGCTTAGGAATATCCGCCAGGTGCACGCTGTGGGCCTGTCCGGGAATCACGGCAATCGCTTTCATGAGTCACTCCTTCGCAAGAACAATATGCCCGCCTGCCGACGAAGCCGAGTGGGCCAGTCCTCTTTACTGTCGCGGCTGTTCGACATGGCCGCCGAATTGGTAGCGCATCGCGGAGAGCACCTTCTCGGCAAACGAGTGATCTTGCCTTGAACGGAATCGCGTGTAGAGCGACGCGGAGAGCACATCCGCTCGAACCCCCTCTTCGATGGCCGCCATGACGGTCCATCGTCCTTCTCCGGAATCTTGCACTGCGCCGGTGAAATTGGAGAGGTCCGGATTTTCCACCAGCGCCGCGGCGGTCAAATCGAGCAGCCACGATCCCACCACGCTGCCGCGCCGCCAAACCTCGGCGATCTCCGGCAAATTCAAGTCATACTGCATATCTTTGGGGAGGTTCTCCGAGTTGGCATGCCGAAAGATGTCAAAGCCTTCGGCGTAGGCCTGCATCAGGCCGTACTCGATTCCGTTGTGCACCATCTTGACGAAATGCCCGGCGCCGGACGGTCCGCAATACAAATACCCTTCCTCCGCCGTACCCGTGACGGTGCTCCGGCCGGGAGTGCGTGGAATATCGCCTCGGCCGGGGGCCAGCGTGCGGAAGATGGGATCGAGATGGTGCACGGCCGCGTTCGGCCCGCCGATCATCAAGCAATAGCCCCGATCCAAGCCCCAGGTTCCTCCGCTGGTGCCCACATCGACGTAGTGGAGGTTCCGATTCTTGAGCGATCCGGCGCGCCGGACATCGTCTTTGAAGTAGGAGTTTCCTCCGTCGATGACAATGTCGTTCGGCTCAAGTCGCTGCCCAAGCGCCTGCACGGTCGTTTCCGTGGCCTCTCCCGCCGGTACCATCACCCACACCGCTCGCGGCGCTGACAGCCTGCCGGCCAGATCGTCCAGGGAATCGGCCCCGACGGCGCCTTCGGCGACCAGCCGTTGGACATGCTCCGGATTCCTGTCGTACACGACGCACTGATGGCCCCCTCGCATCAACCGCCGCACCATATTGGCCCCCATTTTCCCGAGGCCGATCATTCCCAATTGCATGAGTCTCACTCCTTCTGCGCCGGCCTATCCGCCGCGCTCGTGTCGCCAATGAACTGTTTGCATTGCAGAAACGTGTCTCAGTATCGAGCCCTCTTCGTGCCCACTCAACGAGCGTTGGCTCTACGAGTGAGCCGTCCTCCCACATGAGCCTTCTTCCCCACGGGTGGATGCGTATAATTCTGACCGGCAGAGACTAACTGGTGCAGGTCATATTCGAGCAGATTGCCGATTCGATCCAGAGTGATATCAGCCGCTGGGTACGCCGCGAGGATGGCTGGATCGATGGCGTAATGTCCCTGGCGTGGAAACACGGTCGTCACCCGTGGCCCCCAGGCCTGCTTGACTGCTGTGAGGATGCGGAGCTTGTCGTCCACCAGCACATAATGATCGGCGGGATAGCGGCGCTCGACCGCATCCAACTCATGCTCTTTATGAATATAGATCAAGACGTGGCCATCGACCGCCTCGAACAGTCCCGACCGCTCGACCTTGCGCGGCTGGAACACCACATCCCCGTCGGACAGAATGACGGGCGTTCCCCATGCTCTGCACCGTTCCACCACGTCCAGCGAGTTCGGATAGAGCCGGTTCGCAAAGGGATAGTTCACCAGGAATGAGGAAATCGCCAACAGGTTGTGATCGTGGACATGCTCGATCCGGTACCGTTGCAGAGCCCCGAGGTAGTCGGCGTAGCCGAGTTCCGCGCGCAGTTGCTCGAAAATCCTCCAGTAATACCGCTCACACGCGTGCCCGACTTCTCGTTCGAGATGCCGACGCAGATCGGCGGCTACTCGATCGTTATCGAGCAGCGTATTGTCGACATCGAGCAGAAAGACCACGCGTTGCGCCTTCGTCTTCTTCGCCGTTCCTTGTCGTGGTGTCTTCACCGTCATATCCCTCTCTCCTCCCACAGCCGCCGCCCGCCGGTGAACGCATGGGCATTGTCGCCGAGCCGGGCGCCGTCCGGGATCGGCTGTAACTTCTTCGCGTTTCCTCCCCCCAGTACCACGTAATCGGCCACCAAGGCTGCTTTCAAACGGCTCACGACATCGTCAACCGCCCGCTGCCATTTCTTCTTGCCGAGTCGTTCGAGTCCACGGAGCCCCGCATAATCCTCAAAGGTTCTGCCTTTCTTGTAGGGTAAATGGGCGAGCTCCATCGGCATGAGTATCCAATCAGCAATCAACGCCGACCCAAGCCCTGTGCCCAGGCCGAGGAAGAGCATCCGGCCTCCCTCATAGCTGCCTAGAGCCTGCATGGCCGCATCGTTGATCACCTTGACGGGACGTCCGAAGGCCTTCTCAAAATCGAATCCGACCCACCCGGTTCCCAGGTTCTTCGGCTCCTCCAAGATCGTCCCCCCGTTTACTGGTCCCGGGTATCCGATCGAGACCGCGTCGAACCTCCAGTCCTTCGCCGCTTTCACCACACCTGCCACCATCTGCGCTGCCGTTAACTCCGGTCCCGAGCGAAACTTCCGCACGGTCCGCTGTCCCGACGCCAGTATCTTGACGCTTGTCCCGCCGACATCCACGACCAAGACCTTCATAATCTTCGCCCTCCTGCGTTCAGACATCGCGCGCCCACCTCGACCGCGTGGTTCAATCCGAAAATGGTCATGCATGCTCTTTCGGGCTCCGCCACCCGCCGAACGGCGCGATCAGGGCGTGCGATTCGTACGGCCCCCAGGTGCCCGGGTCGTATTCATAGACCGGCGTGAGCATCCTCAGAATCGGATCCACCACGCGCCAGCTGGCCTCGACGCCGTCCTGGCGCGCGAACAGCGACGGATCACCGGCCATCGCGTCACCGATCAGCCGTTCGTAAGCTTCCATTTCATCCCCTCGCTGATGGCTGACAAAGAGTTCGGTTTCGTCTCCGAGCATCTTGTCGCCGGGGATTTTGGCGCGCGCGCCGATCGCCACCGCCACCCGATCGGGGCCGAGCCGGAAGCGAACGTAATTGCGCGGCCCGTTGAGCGTCTCGCCAAAGACGTTCTGCGGCGGACGTTTCAGCGTCACAATGACCTCCGTCGCGGTGACCGGCAGCTGTTTGCCGGCTCGGACAAAGAAGGGCACCCCTTCCCAGCGCCACGAATCGAGATGCACTTGCAGGGACGCGAAGGTTTCGACTTGAGAATCGGACGCCACCCCCGGCTCGGCGCGGTAACCGCGAAACTGGCCGCGCACCAGGGTCTGCCCGGTGAGTGGCCGCATCCGTTTGAAGACCTTCACGCGCTCGTCGCGCAACGCTTCCCCCGCGCCGCTGACCGGCGGCTCCATCGCCAGATTCGCCACGACCTGCAGCAGGTGGTTCTGGACCACGTCGCGAAGCGCGCCGGTCTCTTCGTAAAATCCGCCGCGGCCGGATACACCAAACTGTTCCGCCATCGTGATCTGCACACTGTCCACATACGTGCGATTCCAGATCGGCTCCAGAAACGAATTGGCAAAACGGAAGTACAAGAGGTTCTGAATCGACTCCTTGCCCAGATAATGGTCGATCCGGAAAATGGCCGATTCGTCGAAGACGGTATGCAGCGTGCGGTTGAGGGCCTGGGCCGACGCCAGATCCCGCCCGAAGGGTTTTTCGACCACCACCCTTGCGCCACGGGAGCAGCCCGATTTGCCCAATCCCTCGATCACCGTGGGAAACATGCTGGGCGGAATCGCCAGATAATAGAGAGGACGCAGCGCGCCGCCGAGTTCCTGGCGGAGACGGACAAAGGTCTCCTCTTCGCGGTAGTCGCCGTCGACGTACCGCAGCAGCTCCACCAGCTTGGCAAACGCCGCCTCATCGACTCCCCCGCCGTGCCGGGAGAGACTTTCACGGACGCGATCCCGCAGTTGTGTGAGATCGCGATTGGCCTTGGCCACGCCGATGACCGGAACGGTCAAGTGGCCCCGCTTAATCATCGCCTGCAAGGCGGGAAAGATTTTCTTGAACGCCAAATCGCCGGTGGCGCCGAACAGCACGATGGCATCTGCCTGTGGCTCGGTCATCGTTTCCTCCAGACTGAATCGATCACATTCCTGCATGACATGGTCAACGTTTCCTCAGGCCAACGCCTGTTCCATCGCTCGTTTGAGAATGGCCAGCCCCGCCGGCACGTCGTCGCCCAGGTGCACCCGCAACAGCCGCCGGCCTCGCTCTGCCAAGACCTGAAAATCTCCGCGCGCCTGCGCCGCCTTGACGATCCCGAACGTATAGCGCTGTCCCGGCACCGGCAGGTCTGCGGCATTCTCGCAGGTGATTTGGAGAAAGACGCCGCTGTCTGGCCCCCCTTTGTAGGCCTGGCCTGTGGAATGGAGGAACCGAGGCCCGAAACCTAGGCAGGTCGCGACGCGCTTGGTGTCTCGCACGCGATGACGGAGGGCTTGGAGCCACGCCTCATGCGCGCCGTTCATGTCGAGATAGGCCAGCAGCGCGAAGTAATCGCCCGCCGCGAGTTGATTCAGATGGGCACTCAGATAATTCGTCAGCGACGGAGATGGGCCCGCCACCGCCGTGAGTATCTCGCCATAGACTGGATCGGCATACAATGTGATGCCCTGCGCGTCCAGGAACGGAGATTCCGGCGGGAGCGTTCCGGTCCGTTCATACGCGGACGTCAACTGCTTGGTTACGATTTTGCTGGCTTCCACGTCCGGCTGGTTGAACGGATTGAGGCCCATGATTGATCCCGCGACTGCCGTGGCGAATTCCCAGCGGAAGAACTCTTGCCCCAGATCGTATCTGTCGGCCACCGCGATGCGGACCACCGGTTGTCCCGCTTGCTCAAGCGTATCGACGGCATCGTCCTGATGCTTGTCAGGCCCAGACTGCAAGCGGATGTAGACGAATAGACGGTCCGCTCCGTAGACGCTCGGAGTCCCGGCCGCTTCCCGGTCGACGGGGATGATCCCCTTGCCTTCCTTGCCGGTCGATTCGGCCAGCAGTTGCTCAAGCCAGGCGCCGAACGATGCCACGCCGGGCGACGCCATGATCGTCACTTTGTCGCGGCCTTGTCCGGCGAGCACACCCAGAATCGCGCCGAGCACCAGGCCGGGATTCTCCTCGACCGGTACCGAGGAGGCGCAGGCCTGCACCATGATCTCGGCCCGGTTGAGCAATCTGGGCACGTCGACGCCCGTCAGGGCGGCAGGCGCCATGCCGAAGTTCGACAGCGCGGAATACCGGCCTCCGATGCTGGGAACTCCGAACAAGAGATGGCCAAAGCCCGCTGCTTGTGCCGTCTGTTGCAGCGCCGAGCCGGGATCGGTGATGGCGATGAACCGTCGGGCTGCCTCTTTCGCTCCGACCTGGCGCTGGACCACGTCGAAGAAATATTGCGTGAAGATGTTCGGCTCGAGGGTGCCTCCGGACTTGCTCGAGACGATAAACAGCGTCGTCGCCGGGTTGATCTTCCTCTCGATCGTTTTGATCTGGGCCGGATCGGTTGAATCCAGCACGAGCAACTCCGGATAGCCCTCCCGCACTCCGAAGGTCGTCTTCAGAACATCGGGACAGAGGCTTGAGCCGCCCATTCCCAAGACCAGGGCATGCGTGAATCCTCCCTGTGCGGCCTCTTCAGCAAGGCTGGTGAACACGTGGAGCTGCGCCAGTTGGTCTTCCGTGATCCCCAGCCAGCCGAGCCATCGGCCTTCGTCCTTCCCGGTCCAGAGAGACGGATCGCGAGCCCACAACCGACGCACCTTGTTGCCGCCGCTCCATTCTTTCAGGGAAGCGTGCACGGCAGCCGCCAGAGGCGTTGGCAAGGCGTAGGAGTAGTGATTGACGCCGGAGGACGCGTCCGCCTTGCCCTGCTGCTCAACGGCGGTGAGGAGCGTGTCGAAGGCATCACGAAACAGCTGTAACCCTTCTTGTAGGAGCCGGTCGGTCATCTCCTTCATCGAGAGCCCCGCTCGTTCGAGCAAGCGCATGGTGTCCGCCGCCTCCTCAATCCCTTCGGTGAGCCGGCTCTGTGGGCGTCCGTGATCGCGAAAGGCCTCGAACGTCGCCGGGGGAACCGTGTTGACCGTGTCAGAACCGATCAGCTCCTCCACATACATCACGTCGCGATAGGCGGGATTTTTCGTGCCGGTACTGGCCCAGAGCACCCGTTGGGTCATGGCCCCGCGCTTGGCCAGCGCCTCCCAGCGTGGACCGGAGAACAGCCTCCGGTACCGTTGATAGGCCAACTTGGCATTCGCAATGGCCACGGTTCCTTGGAGGCTTTTGAGTAACGCCTGCTCTGTCTCGTTCGTGGAGATCTTGAGACGCGTGGCCAGCACACTGTCGACCGCCGTATCGATACGGCTGATGAAAAAGCTGGCGACGCTCGCCACGATCCCGACATCGCCACCACGCGCCGCCAACTGTTCCAAGCCCGTGAGGTAGGCCTCAGCGACCAGCTCGTAGGTCTCCTGCGCAAAAAGGAGCGTGACGTTGACATTGATCCCCTTACTGATCAATTGGACGATGGCAGGGATTCCTTCCGGGGTGGCCGGCACTTTGATCATGAGGTTGTCGCGCCCGACGGCGTCCCACAGTCGCCGCGCCTCTTCGAGCGTGCCTCGCGTATCGCGGGCCAGATGAGGCGAGACCTCCAGGCTCACATAGCCGTCTCGCCGCTTCGTCCTGGCATAGACCGGCTGCAGCAGGTCGGCCGCGGCTTGAATATCTTCGATGGCCAACTGCTCGTAGCGCCCCTTCGCATCCAAGTCCCGTCTTCTGCCAAGCGCCTGCAGCGCCTGCTGGTAGTCGGTACTGCCGGTCATGGCTTTCTCGAAGATGGCCGGGTTCGAGGTGATGCCGCGCAACCCATCGTCAACGATCAATCGTTGCAATTCCCCGCTGGCGATCAGACTTCGCCTGATGTAATCGAGCCAGACAGATTGCCCGAATGTCTGGAGTGCGCGCACCGGATTCATGGCGCTGGCCTGTGATGGATCCATGAGATCATCTCCTTCAATGGGGTTCATTCCTTGTCGTCGTCGTCTGCGTGCCCGGCTTCGGCCGAGCAGGCCCTTCGCTGAAAAGATTCATGGGTTCACACAATGGCTGCCTTGCGTGACCGGCTGTGCGCCAATTGTTCCTTGACCACGGCGATCAGATGTTCCGGAGTAAACCCGAACTTCTGCTGCAGCGTCTTGAGGGGCGCCGATGCGCCGAATGTGTTCATGCCAATGCTCGTCCCCGCCAGGCCGATATACCGATCCCAGCCGGTCGTCGCGGCTTGCTCGACGGAAATGCGAGCCGTGACCTGCGGAGGGAGCACCTGGTCTCGATAAGCCTGATTCTGCCGCTCGAAGAGTTCCCACGAGGGCATACTCACCACGCGAGCTTGGATGCCTTCGGCGATGAGTCGTTCGTAGGCGGCGACACAGAGCGATACCTCGCTGCCGGTCGCCAGCAACAAGATTTCCGGCGTTCCACCTGGCGCGTCGGCGAGCACATAGGCGCCCTTTTCCAAGCCGGAGGCCGAGGCGTAGGCCGTTCGGTCCAACGTCGGAAGCGCCTGCCGGCTGAGGACGAGTATCGCCGGCTGATGGTGGAGCCGCATGATCACGCGCCAGGCCTCCGTCACCTCATTGGCATCCGCCGGGCGAATAACCAGGAGGCCGGGGACCGCTCGCAGGGAAGCCAATTGTTCGATCGGCTGATGCGTAGGCCCATCTTCTCCCACGCCAATCGAGTCGTGCGTGAAGACATGAATGACGGGAATCTCCATGATCGCGCTCAATCTGATCGCCGGCTTCGCATAGTCGCTGAAGATTAAAAAGCCGGACCCGAAGGCCCGTACCTTCGAGAGGGACAACCCGTTCAAGATCGCGCCCATGGCATGTTCGCGCACGCCGAAGTGGAGGTTGCGGCCGCTGTAGTCGGCAGGCGAGAAATCGCCGGCGCCCTCGACGGTGAGCCGTGTCTTGGTGGAGGGCGTAAGGTCTGCTGAGCCTCCGATGAGCCAGGGCACTCGCCGGGCCACGGCGTTCAACACCTGTGCTGAGGCATCGCGTCCGGCCAGGCCCTTCTGGTCTGGTGGAAAAATCGGCAGATCCCGGTCCCAGCCATCCGGCAGTTGCCGGTGCTGCATCCGATAGAGCGCGTCCGCCAATTCCGGATACTGCAGCTTGTAGATCGTGAATCGTGCCATCCACTGTTCGCGTGCCGCTCGTCCGCGTGCGCCCATGAGGCGCTGAAAATGCTCCGGCACGCCGGGCGGCACGAGGAACGTCGCCTCTTCCGGCCACCCGTACTGGTGCTTCGCCAGCCTGATTTCCTCTTCGCCCAACGGCTCTCCATGCGCCGCGCTGCTGTCCTGCTTGTGCGGGGCGCCGTAGCCAATGTGGCTGTCGACGATAATCAAGGTGGGCCGGTCTTCGCAGTGGCGAAAGACGGTCAAGGCCCGGTCGAGCATCGCCAGATCGTTGGCATCGCCGACCCGCGTCACGTTCCACCCGTAGGCGATGAAGCGGGTCGCCACATCCTCGGTGAAGGCCAAGTCCGTGCGGCCTTCAATCGTGATCTGGTTGTTGTCGTAGATCCAGCAGAGGTTCGAAAGCTTGAGATGCCCGGCCAACGACGCCGCCTCTCCCGTCACCCCCTCCATCATGCATCCATCGCCACAGAGGGCGTAGACGTCGTAATCGATCATCCGGAACTCCGGACGATTGAACTGCGCGCCCATCCACCGGCTCGCCATGGCCATGCCGACGCTCGTCGCGACGCCTTGGCCCAGCGGGCCGGTCGTCGTTTCCACGCCGGAGGTCCAGCGATATTCCGGATGGCCGGGACACTTGCTGTCCAGCTGGCGGAATTTCTTGATGTCGTCCAGGGTGACCGAGAACTCTCCCACCGTTTCATAGGCCGGATTGACCGCTTTCACGCCACACAGATGCAGGAGCGAATAAAGCAGCATGGAGGCATGCCCGATCGAGAGCACGAACCGGTCGCGATTGGGCCAGATGGGATCGCCGGGGTCAAACCGCAGCCCGTGCTGCCACAGACTGTAGACGACCGGCGCCAGAGCCATCGCCGTGCCGGGATGCCCGGAGTTCGCGGCTTGCACAGCGTCCATCGATAGAGTCCGGATCGTATTGATGCATTGCTGATCGATTGATGGTGTTGTTGTCATCGTTGAGATTCCAATCTGTTCACATTCCGCATGGAGCCGTCCTTCCGCAATCTAGATTCAGGCGAATGGCCTTCTCGTCATTCTGTGTCGTACGCTATCAGGTTCAAGGCGAGACGTCTGTGAGCGGGCTTACGTATCGCCGCACAATTCACGCTCACGTGATGGCGCGCGCGCTCAGACCCTCGCGGCGAGAGTGTGCGCATCGGAAATCGGCGCAAAGGGGCTGCTGAGAGCCTCTAAAGGAAAGGCCGGGGTGCGATCGATCCGGCGCAGCGCGTCGGCGATGCGTTCCGGCCTGCCCCAATCGCTCCACAGCGCATTCGTCAGTTCGGTCACCGCCGCGCGATCCGGCACCTGCTGGAGCAGATCGGACGAAAAATTCCTGACCGGCATATCGCGGTAAATCGCTTCCAGGACCCGAGCCTCTTCCAGCGTGCCGATGGCCCGCCCGAGCCGTTCGAACCGTTCCACCAGTTCTGGGAAGCACCGCCGGCCCAGTTGCCAGAGAGTGTCCACCTTGGCGGTCATGACCATCGTGTTCCAGAGCGCATGGCTCGACAGAGCCTCGTCGGCCTGTTGCGCCGTCGGCTTCTCCAGGAATCGCTGAACCGTCTGGACCAGCTTCCTTCCGGCACGAGGAATCTGTTGCCCCGGCAAGATCCAGCCGTAATCCAGCTCAAGCCGGTCCGGCGCGACCCCGAGCAAGACGATCTGATCGCGCAGCAACTCGGCAGCCCGAACGGCGTATCGCACGGTGTCGAGGAACTTCTCTTCCGGATAGACAAAGTGGTCGGAGGGGTAGATGACGACGGTGGCCTGAGGATCTCGCGCACGGATATGGGTCAACGGCAAAAATACGCCGGCCGCCGTATCCCGGTTGGCCGGTTGAAACAACAGAGTCCCGACCCCGCGCCCCTCCACCTGCGACATGGCCTCTTGACGGTGGGCTGGCGCGACGACGAGGACCGATCGCTCCACCGGCGCAAGGCGCGCCGCACGGTCTAACGTATGCTGGAGCAGGGAGCGTGTGCCGACAAAGGTGCAAAACTGCTTGGGCTTCTGCTTGCCGAGCCAGCGCTGCACGAAGGAACTGACGCGCGTCCCTTCGCCGCCGGCCAACACGATCGACCACAGTGCGCTATTGTTGTCGTTCACATGCTTCATACGATCCTCCATTTTTCCAACCGGTCATGAATGAACTGCCGTTGAACCGATCATTCTCGAACCGCCTTCGCGCGCTTCTGCAAGTACGCGTTACGAACCGCCGCATAGAGATCGAGTGTCGCTTCTTCCACGCCTTGGAACTTCTCCAGATTGAGAGAGCGGTCGTTGGTGACTTCTTCCACCTGCCTTCCGAGCCGGATCATGAACGTCGTTGTCCGGTGCTTATGGGCGATCGCCGACGGCACCCCATTGACCTCGATCAAAGGCAAGACCAGCCAATTGATAGGATCCAGGAAGAGGTCCACGGTATACCCGAACGCGTCGCGGAGACTGAACGGCGGCATAAGCGGAAGAACCAGGTAGGGACCCGGGGCGACGCCATAGAAACCGAGCGTCTGGCCGGTGTCCTCTTCCGGCGTCTGCAAATCCATGTGTGTGGCGATATCCAGGAAGCCTCCGACGCCGAGCGTCGAGTTTATGAGGAATCGGCCCATCTCCGCGCCGGCCCCTGTGACCTTGCCTTGAAAGAGGTTGTTCATGAAGCGCGGCACGAATCGCAGGTTGGAAAAAAAGTTGCTGACGCCGATTTGCGCTGCATCGGGCACCACAAAGTCATAACCCTGGGCGAGCGGTTTCAATGCGAATCGATCGACCTTGCGGTTAAACTCGAACATCGTGCTGTTGAACGGTTCCCATGGGTCGTACTCGTCGGCGGCCGGGCCGTCCGATTTGGCAAAGGGATCGAAGAACTCGTCCCGATCGGATGTCGCACTCGCCACCGCACCGGCTCCCTCACGCGGAGATGCCGTCTTCGGCTCCGGCTCGGACCCCTCGCGCGGCGCTGTGGATAGAGCCGGCGACTCCACTGCTTGAAGAGGGGCAGGAGCCGTGCTACACCCCGCGATGACCATGAGCAGGCCCACAGAGAACGCCCAGAGTGTGACCATCCAACCTGACTTTTTTGCACAATTCTGATCGATACTCCTGAGGCTCCCACGTTGTAACGCCATCGACCACCCAGCCTTTTGTTTGATTGTTTGATGTCCCATTTCAGAAATCACGGGCACTCCTGTCTCAATAGCAAAGCATGCGATGTGCCACCCTTCACGCACTGCTCGAGAATCACAGAGCTGTCTAATTTCCCAACGGCTTACACCGAATATTCTGTATGGCTGAGGAACGTTCTTTTTCGATGCAGGCTCCGATATTCCGGATCGACTGCGAAGCCTCGGACAGGCTCGATGTTTCTTGCTTTGAACGGGGGGAGAAATTCGAGGCCGCCGTCATCGTCCGGCGTCGATCACAGGCAGGCGTACGCCAGCGAACAGACGTTGAGCCGGTACGCCGTTGAGGCAAGAGTGCGTGTCACGCCAACTCATAGGCGCTTAGGAGGAAACGGACTTTGCCTCCCCTGTTGCTCCGACGGGCAGACTTCGTATCCGGGCGTGATCCAGCAACTCGATGACTGCCGTATAGCCTTTCTGGTGCAGCATCTCGCCGGCCCTCCGCGCCACCGCGGGGTCGGCTTCAATCCCCAAACCGTCCACCCACCGATTCATGAAATTGAAAGAGGCGCAAACCAGTACTGCGTGGGACAGGGCAGTGTCGTCCCACCCTGCCTCATAGATAGCCGTGACATCGGCCTGATTGACTTGGTCCGGCAGGAGGGTCAGTTTGCGCACATAGCGGAAGACCGGCTTCAGCCGCTCAGTGACGTCCGCTTCCGCGAGATTCAGCCCGAGCTGTTGGATCAGTTGCCGGTCATGCCCATGCCTGGCCGCGCCTCAGTGTGCGAAAATTCGCAGAAAGCGCAGCGATCGGTAAAGGGTGAAGGAGTTCGCATTCGCTGCTGAGCAAATTCATGCAGAGGCCGCGCAAATTCAGGACCAGCCAGAAAAATATCGATCAACGAGGCCCCTGGCATTGAACGCAACAAGCTCAAGATTTATTTCCTTTCAAGGGCAACCGTGGCGGCAGGGCCGAAACATGGGGACGGCTCAGCATCATGAGCACCATGCAGACTATTCGCCCTTCGTGCCTTTTCCCCGATGCCGTTCGTGCACCCGCCGTTCAGCCTCAGCCCAGTGCTCAAGATCGTGACCATGCTCATAGCCGCACTGGCAAAAAAGGGTGTAGGCCAGCTGTTCGATTTCCTGCTGTAACTGTGACGCATTTGGCTTCTCCGCCTCGGTCTTGCCGCCGTTCGTTTTCCACTCGTGTTTGCGTGACATGGGATCCTCCTCTGCCCGAATCAGGTCCTCGTTGGGTGAGGGCCAGGTTGGAGTGACGCGATGCTTCAGGTTATGATGGCCGCACCCTATCAGTTGGCCTTCAAGCACTCTGTGACGCAGCTGACAATTCGGGCAAATTGAGTTGAGGATATTCGTCGCGAGGATAGGGGTTTATCCGCTGTGAGCGGTGCGACGGAAAAGAACCAGCGCGACGCCGCCGAGAATCGCAGTCGCGGCTATGACCAGGCGTGATGTAACCGGCTCTCCCAGAAAACCGACGCCACCGAACGCCGCCAGAACCGGCACGCAGAGCTGAACTGTCGCGGCGCGGGTGGCCGTCAGCCCGCGCAACGCGGCGTACCAGACCGCATAGCCCACGCCGGACGCGAATGCGCCGGACAGGACGGCGTAGAGCGCGCCGGCTCCATCCAGCCGCATCCAGGGCCAGGCCGCCAGGCTCAACAGCCCCGCCAGCGGAAGCGTCCGTAAAAAGTTTCCCGCCGTTGCGCCGGCCGGATCGTCACGATGCCGGCCCTGCAACGAATAGATTCCCCAGGCGAGGCCGGCTGCGAGCATCAAGACCGACCCGCCGAGGGGCGGAGACGAAAGCCCCGGCGACAGTAGGGCAGCCAGGCCGCCCAGCGCGAGGACGAACCCTCCCCATTGCCCTGTGCTCATCCGTTCGCCGGCCCACAGTCCTGCCCCGATCATCGTGGCTTGCACGGCGCCAAAGAGCAGCAACGCCCCCGTACCGGTCGGCAACGTCATGTAAGCAAACGAGAAGGCGGCGGCATAGAGGAACAGCGCGCCGGCCGATGACCAGGATCCCCCAAACTCCGGGCGTGCTCGGCAACACCGGACGATCAGCCAGAGCGTGACGGCGCCTGAGGCGAGGCGGATGCTGGAAAAGCTCGCCGGATCGATGTCCGTACGGGTGAGGGCCAACCTGCACAGTACCGAGTTGCCGGCGAAAGCGGCCAGCGCGAGCAGGGTCAGGATAGTCGTATGAAGCAGCGACGGAGCCATCGGCGATTCGTAAGCGCTCCGGGTTGATTGTTCGTCGGCCGGACACGGAGAGCCGTGCCTGTCTTAACTCAACGGTCCGCCGCAGGAATCGCATCGCGGGGCGCCGTCTATGGTCACAGCCACCGGTTGCATGGACGGAACATGTGCATGGTCCGCGACCGGCATCTCACCGCGCAGCAGGCGAACCCAGCGCGCGGTGGGGTAACGGAGCACCAGCTTCGGAAGAAGCACCATCATGGCCACCATGGCCAGACCGGACACCATCATCAGCCACACGCCAGAGGCGACTCGACTGCCCGCATAGGTCAGCGCGAAGGTCGGCGGAATCATCCCGACAAACGTGGCCAGGGCGAAGGCCCGGAGGGACATGTTGGTCAGGCCGGCGCCATAACTGATCACGTCGAACGAGAAGAGCGGGACCAGCCGGGCCAGCAGAACAAAGATCGCCAGATGCCGGTCCGAGCATCGTTCGCAGAACGCGACGTTGGTGCGCAGCAGTTTGGTCAGAACTTCCTGTCCCAACATCCGTCCGATGAAAAAGCTCGCGATCGCGCCGATCTCCGCGCCGAATACGGCATAGGCGGTGCCCAGCATCGGGCCGAAGGTAGCGCCGGCGGCGATGTCCAGCGGCAGACTCGGAATTGGGCTGATCACGACGCTCGCCGCCATCAGCGCCATAAAGATCAGCGGCGCCCATGGTCCCGCTTGCTGAAGCCAGCCGGTAATCCGTTCCGGATGCAGGAGTTCGCTGAAATCGAACCAGAAGCTGAGCCCGTACCCGCCAAGGATGAGCAGGAGAAAGGCAGCCCATTTGAGGAGCGTACGGAACGGCAGCCGTTTCCGCAGCCGGGAGGGAGCGGAGGGTCTATCCGGACGGGGCATGGAGATCTCCTCAGTAAGGCGTGTCACAATTTTATAGCACGAGTGAAATCGGGATAATTCAGCCTGCTTTCACAGGGCGTCGAGCTCAACATGGCATTCTTCAAGTTTCTCAGGGACATTAAGACACATCCTGCACGATCTCGACGTTGGTAACTGTCATACAACTTACAGGACTTGGGATATTGTAGAGGCCTAGGGCAAGAAGTGGCCTGGCTCTGCACGATCGCGCGCCATACATCGCTCAAAACTTGAAATCCGCGCCGAGCCACAGGTTTGTATTGCTGGCCGAGGTGGGTTCGAAGCTAAACTTCCGACTGCCATGTTGACAGCCGAACTTCAGGGTCATCGCGTCGGTGAAACGATACTGAAATTCCAGATCGCCCTGATAGACGTTCTCATGGGCTCCGCGATGCACATCGTCCGCGAGGCCACTCGTAAAATTATTACGCTCATAGTCGAATCCGAGAAGGACACTGATCCTGTCCGTCGCCTGTACGACCAGTTCGGCCGAGGCATAGTGGTTGACGTAAGAAATGTCATCGTGGACCTGTGGTTGGTTTCGTCCGTCGGCCAGGCCTCGCTCGTAATGGTACCCCAGCAGCAATTGAACCCGCGGAGTCACGATCCATTCAATGTGCGGGCCGACCGTCCAGAAGCTCGTGTCACGTTCGCTGAAGGCTTGATTGTATTGTCGCAAGCCGTAGCGCCCGAGGAGTCGCACCGTCACGCTCGAGGCCACGCGGCGCTCCAGGTGGGCGCTCCCAAAATGAGTCGTCACGCGTTCATCGACCAGCAGTTCCTTCCCGGAGCGGCGCTCCTCGTTCTTGCCTAAGAACAGGTTGGGTCCATAAAAATAGTACAGCCGCACGACTGTCTCGGACGCAACATCTTGTGTCAGACGCAGACGGTAGGACCCGTGGTTGAACACCGGATTCCCGGCAAAGACGAAGCCTTGCGCCTGCGCCGACAACTCGGTGCGGCCCCAACGTGACTCGAAGGCCCGCCGAACGTCGACCGACGGCTCATAGACCATGTCGCTCCCCTGTCCGGTTCGGTCCACGACTGGCTGGGTGGGGTCGTTCTGCAGAGACAGTCTGCGGGTGGCGGAGAAGAGACCCACATCGTTGGTATAAAAGAGGTTGTTCTGGATCTCTCCCGACCATTGCGCCGAGACGGGCGCGGATTGCAGGAGCACTCCGGCCAGCACGACCGTGCCTCTCACAAGATTCACGAGGAGACGAGCGCGACAGAACACCGTCACGCTCCTGTCTCGCCGGAGTCCGTTAGTTCCTCTCGTGTTAGAGCGCTGGCGTAGACAGCATGTGGACCGAAGGGTTCACCAGTGCGACTGAATCGGGCGTGGCTGGCACTTGCTTTAGAGCACATCCCGCCATCCATCCTCGCATCCATATTCAGCAACCGCTCGTCTTTTGATACTCATCCGGCGATGGCACCCCAATTGTGATGACCGGTCTCCAACGGTCAGGGACAGCCAGAATCTTGCCCACAGGTCTTCCCAGAGCCCCCTGCAAGCCGAAGCACCATCTTCGCAAACACGACAGGGTCACCCTGCCATACCCATCCGCATCAGATCTGTAAGATGCCTTACTGAGCGACTTGGCTTCTCGGTGATAGTTCTAACAGGAATAACAGGCCTGAGATCATCCGTGCCTGGGCCGGAGGAATGGCGCCGTGCAATCGTGCTAACCGGGGGCTCCCTTCAGAAGGGGCTTATTGAGGACCGAGACATTAGTCCGAGTCATCGCCACGGCAATGCGTCAAACGAGCCGTGGCCATCTGCGTCCTGCTCGCCCCGAACAATACACACCGTATTCCGGGGAACAGGCCTCCTGATGTTTCAGACCCGCATCCTAGCAACTTGTCAGACTTCTCTTACTTCGCTCCAGATGAATTGCTCGCAAGGATTCCTCATCGGCATGATTGCTGTAGGGCTGTTCGGCCTTCAGTGCTCGCTTGAGACCACGCCGGCGTTCGCCCAGACCGTCGAAGAACTGAAGGCGACGATGGACAAGATAGAGAAGCTTCATGCGAGCGAACAGGAAGAGATGCGGCGGCGCCTTGAGCACTTGGAACAGACGGCCGAACCGCCTCCTGCCCCAGAACCGCGCGTTCGCGTCCGCATGCGGAAACCGGAAGAGCTACGGCCGTATCACCCGATCGTATGCCCCGGCTTTATGGAGTGTTCGCCGGAGCCCCAACTCCAATTGGAGGCGCCGAAACCGACGACTGGCCCGGGATGGGAATTAGAACTCCAGTCCTATAACCGCTTCCGATTCAACCTCTACGATAATTTTTCGGATACGCGGAACGCTCTAGGCAGCACCGCCGCAAATCGAACGTTTGCAAACGGCTCATCCTGCTCCTTCGACACTTCGTGCAAAGACGACACTCGCCTCCGCTTCTCGACCATGCGCGGCTACGTTACCAGTGCGATCAAGCGCGGCCCTGTCATGGCTGTGGCGTCCATCGACTACGCCGGCGACCAGTTTAACGACGGGGTCCTGCTCGGAAACGATTCCGGCTCCCTCGGAGCAGCGGGTCAGCGGCAATGGATCGTCAATCCCCAGCTCTATTACCTCCAATATGACGGCTGGGCTCAGGTGAGACTCGGCCGCCAGTATGCCCATGTTGGCAATGGAATCGTGGGCCATATACCCCGGGACATGATCGCGGTTTCCAAAAGCTGGACTGCGCAATTCAGCACACAACTCAACTATGTCTACGGTTCCACCGGACGATCCATCTCCAACCAGGCCGGTCAGACCTTCCAGACACAAGGCTCAGGGATAAACGCCATCAATCAGACGACTCAAAATAAGGTCAATGATGCGAATGGGAAGGAAGAAAGTCTGGAAGGGGTGATGCTGATCTTCAACTATAACCCCCAACCCATGAACCGGCTCCAGCTCTTTGTCTGGAAGATGTTCGATACGACGGTTGAGGGAGTCAACAAGCAAAACCAATACATTGATGTGAACGGCTCCGGCCGGCTTGGCCGCATGGACTATGCGTTTGAATTGGCTCACCTGAGCGGGACTACGCCCGTAATCTCAGGAAGCGCGGGCGGCATCCCCGGCACGCGCGAAGATAACCGGGCCTATCTGGCCTATCTGGACCTCCGGTACACGCTGCCCTCGGAGATCGTGCGAATCGACAAGGACGACTTCTTGTCCTTGGGCGCGACCTTTGGGTTCGGCAGCGGTGACAACAAGCCGAACGACGGGAAGAACACCAACTTCGACAGCCTGTTTGTTGACGAGACCAGCTTCCGGTACAATTTTCTCTTTTCCGACGACGTCCACGGCTTCAATGGCCGCGGGTTCGACACCCGCCGCGGCAGCGGCTTCTCAAATATCACGTTTCTCCAGCCCTATGTGATCGTGAAACCGACTGACAAATTCCAGGCGAAGGTGGCCTGGACCTATCTCCGAGCTTCGGTCGCCCAGCCGGCTGGGACGGGCGCGCTCGGTCCCCAACCCGTCTTGAGCCAAGCACTCGCCTTCAAAACCACAGCAGTCGGCGGACCGACCAAGGACGTGGGACAAGAGTTCGACGTGTTGATGGACTACTTCGTCAATCCCTATGCCCGCGTATTCTCGTACTTCGGCATGTTTCTCCCAGGGCGCATCTATGCGCCTGTTGCCGACCATGCCGTGAAGTATGAGCTCGGGCTCGAATTGCGGTTCTAGGATGATACTCAAGGCGCCCCTTACTTGGGGCGCTGTTGAGTCTGCCGGCGCAAGTGTTCTTAAGAAATGCCGCGCGTCACGATACGGGTTGCGTGCGCGGCGGCTCCCTGATTCTACGGAGGCGCCACATAGCGCAGAATCGTGCCGCCTTCGCCGACGGCCCAGCCGCGCTGGGCGCTGACGAACTGAACCGCCCAGAGGTTCCGGCTCGTCCCGCTGGGTTCTCTTGTCCAGGTCCCACCGCCATCGCGGGTGTGCAGGATTGTCCCCTTGCGGCCCACGATCCAGCCTTCGCGCTCATTGAGAAAACACACGGACGAGAGTTCATCCGACACGCCGCTGACCTGAGAAACCCAGGTGTTTCCTCCGTCGGCTGTTGTCATGATGAGGCCATCCTGTCCGACGGTCCAGCCTCGCTCACGGCTCACGAAATGCAGCCCGAACAGATTCGACAAGAAGATGGCCTGTTGCTCCCAGGTGTTCCCGCCGTCGAGGGTATGGACGATTTGGCCACGCATGCCGACGGCCCAGCCCTCGTCCGAGCTTATAAACTGAATCGCGGTGAACCACTGCGTGGTGCGGCTGTCTTGCCGCGACCAGGTCGCGCCACCGTCCGCCGTATGGAGGATGTGAGAAACACTTCCGACGGCCCAGCCCAGCCGGTCATTGGCGAACGACACTCCTAACAGGACGTTCTCCAACTCTTGGTGCGGCAGCGTCCAGGTTCGCCCTCCGTCCTGCGTCTCAAGGACATGGACTTGGTCGCCCACGGCCCATCCGTGGTTTCGATCAACAAACGCCAGTCCCATCAAGTTTGCCCTCACCTGGCTGTTCTGTGGCGTCCAGGTTTTTCCACCGTCCTCCGTGTGGAGGATGGTGCCTTCTTCGCCGGCCACCCAACCGTTCTGAGTATCCAGAAAGCGGACGGCAGCCAGCGCATGAGACGTCCCGTTTGTCACGGAAACCCACCGCGCCGAGGTGTCGGATTTCGAGGGCTGGTTCGTGCAGCCAGGCAGCAGCGCGATTATGGCGAGGAGCAACCGGGCAACCCGGCCTGCATGCCGGCGCGCGCCGGCGGCGCGGCCTGTCGTGGAATCATCACAGCCGGTCATGGTCCGACAATGATGCCATGCGGATCTTTCCCCACCACGATGCTGGCCACCACTTTCTTGCCCGCCACGTCGATCACCTCGACCGTCCCGGTGTCCCGGCTGGTCACGTACAGCTCCCGGCCGTCGGGCGAGAACACGACGATGTCCGGACGCCGTCCGACGGGGATGGTGTTCATGACGAGGTGGGATCCGACGTTGATAAGCGAGAGCGTGTTGTCTTTTCGGTTGGTCACCGCCACAAACCGGCCGTCAGGACTCAACGCCAGTCCATGCGCCTCGGCGCCGACCGGTATCTCATGCGCGATGGTGTTGGACCGCGTGTCGATCACGGATACCATGTTCTCGCCGCCCTCGGAGACCCAGACTTCTTTCCCATCCGGCGTGATAGCCGTACCCATGACATCTTTGCCGGCAAAGATGCTGGTCAACACCTTACGCGTAGCCGGGTCCACCACCATCACATCCGCCGAGCCTCCGTTCGAGACATAGGCGCGTTGCCCGTCAGGAGTAAAGACGATCAGCATGGGCTTCTTGCCGACGTCGATCGTATCGACGACGCGATAGCCGGCCAATTCGATGACCGACACGGTGTTCGAACCAACGTCGGCCGTATAGAGAAACCGCCCGTCGGGGCTGACCGTGACTCCGTGAGTTTTCGTCCCGGCCGGAATCGAGGCCACTTCTTTGCGGCTCTTGAGATCCAGAACCAGGACATTGCTGCTCCCGACGTTCGCGACATAGAGCGTCTTCCCGTCTGCGGAGAGCGTCAGATTATGCGGATTGGTCGTCGAGAGGGGAATGGTCTCGACGACCTGGCGGCTGACGGCGTCGATCACGGAAATCGAATTCCCGCCTTGGTTGCCGACATAGATCGTGGCGGCAAGCACGGTGGAGGCGAACAAAGGCCAGCCCAGCGCGAACAGAAGGGAGGCCTTCAAGCAAGTGAGTGTTCTGTCGTAGGGCAGCATGTTGTCCTCCTGGCCTCGCCCACCGCTATGGCGCCGTGGGTAAGGCTCGTAGATAGTTAATGACGTGCCAGCGGTCTTCCTCGGATAGGACGACATCCCAGCTCGGCATGGGCCCGCGGCCGATCGAGATTTTCCAGAACAATCGCCCATTCGACTGAGCAAAGACGGCTTGGCCCGTCAGATCCGTGGGACGAACGCCCAAACTCAATGACGAGGGGCCGTCCCCGCGTCCATTCTCGCCATGGCATACCGCACACCGTCGCGAAAAGATCATTGCCCCCCGTCCCCTCGATTCCTGAGAGGGGGCAATGGGATTGGCGAGTGCCTCAGCCTCTTGGGGAATCGCCCATTCGGCGGAAACCGCAGAAACGCTCTCGCCGATACTCAAAGCCAAACAACTGAACACCACCCCAACGATGACCGAGCCACTAGATTTTCCCATGGTCTCCAGCCTGCCTCAGTCCACAGTAAATTTCAGCGGCGCGCTGGTTTCATACGTCTTGCCTTCGCTGCTGGTGAACACCACCCGCACCGGCGCTTCCCTGGACGCCTTCAACGGAAAGGTCACGATTGGATCGTCGCTGACCGCCGATGACATCTCGTACCAAGCAATCTTGGTGTCGCCGTAGTAAATTTCGAGCAGCCTGATATAGATGGCGGGATTGTCTGGATCCGGGCCGAAGGCATGTTCTCCGGTCATCTTCAAGCCGGTGCGCGAGGGATGGCGGACCTTGGCCTGGATGCGAATCACGTCCCCTTTGGCGATCCGGCGAGGCAGCCGAATGCGAGCCGGTCCACGGGGATAGTCTGACGTGGAAAGTCGCGCGACCGGCGGAGCGAGCTTCGGTTCAGCCATTTAACAGCCTCCGACGGCCACATCGACGTCCGCGCTGCCGACCCATCGTCCATGCTTGTTGCACTCCGCGACGGCGTAGATCGTGGATTTCCCGGCATCCAACCGGACCTGCGTATAGAGGGAGACCGTTCCCGAGTCCGGCGTAAAATGAAAGGTGCCTTTCCAGATCAAGGGGTCCTGATAATCCAGAATGCGGACATTCCGAATATAGTGGTCCTGGTCCATGGGATGGTCCATCTCGACGATCACCGGCGCGTTGGCCCCGTCTTCAATAACCTCGGCGATCCTCACCCGTGGCACATGCATCCGTTCGAACTCGGTGAGGTTCTCCGGATCTTTCGGTCGATGCAGAATCGGAACAGCGGCCTGGCCGAATACCCAGGCAGGGAAGCCGCTCGTCAAACCCACGACCGCGAGGACGCCGGTCACGGCGTGCACCAGCAGGCTGCGGCGTCCGATGACAGAAGCAGCGCCGTATGGTCTCGCGTGAGTCATGATCCGGTTACCGCTTTGCGTGCTCGTGCGCTTCCGGCTTGCCCCCGTGCGAAAACGCGTGCTCGAAAGCCATCACCTGCCAGCGTTGTTCTTCGGTCAAGAGTTCCTTCCACGGTTTCATCTTGGTCTTGGGGACTCCTTCTGAGATCCGCCAGAACCAAAAACTGTCTTCATAGGTGTCCATGCGCTTCGATTGCCGGAAGTCTCTGGCGCCGGCCTTCACCGGTTTCCCGTCATCGCCGTGGCACTTGGCGCATTTGACCTCTGGGTTGACGAGGCCCATGTAGATCTTCCGGCCTTCTTCGATCGCCTTGGAGTCGGTCCATCCGCCGGCAGGCATATGCTTGTCCTTGTACTCGGCCGGAACCGGAGGATGCTCGACGACGGCTGCGTCATCCCCCCCCATCCCGAACGAATCCAGCAGGCCAGCGGTCACTGACCGTTCCGTGCCAAACCCGACCATACCCAGAGACAACACCAGCATGCCGATCGACCCGTACTGCCACCAACGATTCCCTGCCATCATTCTCCTCCTCTCGAAGTATGAATATCTTAGAAGATCGCTCCCTCTGTCATTTCAACGTATGGAGATAAGCCACGATCGCATCAAGCTCCGGCTCGCTGAAACCAAACGTCGGCATAAAGGTGCCCGGCTTGATTGTCTGGGTGTCCTTGAGCCAGCTGCGTTCCCACTCGGGGCGGATCTTGCGACCTACGTGACTTAAGTCGGGGTAGCCCGCCACGCCGCCTTCGCCGATCGTATGACAGGCCCGGCAGTCGTAGGCCCGCACGAACGCTTCGCCTTTTTCGACGTCGGAAGCCTTGGCTTGAAGAATCTTCTCTTTTGGAACCTCGCGTTTCAAGGTGAGCAAGAAGGCCACGACATCCGCCACCTCCTGCTCGGATTTCCAGTCCAGTCTGGGCATCGGGCTTTCAGGAAACAATTCCGACGGATCGTAGATGAAGTTGTTCAGCCATTCTGCAGACCGGCGAAGGCCGACCTGCGCCAGATCCGGTCCCTGGCTCCCTCCATGGCCGCGGATGCTGTGGCAATTCACGCATTCCTGTTTCTTGAACAATTCCTTCCCGACATCTGGGCGTCCCGTCATGGCCTGGCCGGCCGGCGCGCTGGCTGGAGCAGGACGCGCTTGTGCCGACACTACGGCCTTCGCCGTCTGCGGCGCGATTGTCGGCATCGATTCGCGCGGCACAGGCGGCTCTGCGCATCCCAACGTCAGCGCAAACAGCGTGCTGAGCCCTATCGCGATCTTTCCTATCTGCGTCATGATCGTCATGCTCCTCTGTGGTGTGCAGTTTCCGGCAAGCCCCTGATGACTCGCGCTTCTCACTCCATCGGCTGCCGCAAGTACGGCAGCGACGAGGCATAGACATCTGAACAACGGACCGGCTGGCAGACACTTGGGCCGCCCCGCCGGTCATCCCGCTGATCCTCCCAGATGACCATCAATTCCTTGTGCGCGCCGACCGCCAAGCCGGCATGCAAATGATCGGCCGGCCGCCGATCGCTGTTGACTCGAACATTGGGTCGGAACGTGTTTCCGCCGTCTGCGCTATACGCGAGATAGATGTCGGCCTGTCCATTCCGATAATCTTCCCACGCCACCGCCACGGCGCCCGTCACTCCGGCTCCCAGACTCGGATGAAACTGATAGGTCTCGCCTCGATCGTCGTTGAGCTTCCGATTAGGGCTGAAGGTCTGACCGCCGTCGATACTCCTCGCAAAATAGATATCGGCTTGGCCCTCTCTCAGATCGTGCCAAGCCACATACACCGCGCCGCCATCATCCACCGCCAGGCTGGGGTTGAACTGCCCGTCTGTTCCAGGATCGTCGTTGACCCGGACGTTCCGGCTGAACGTCTTTCCTCCGTCTGTGCTTCGTGAGAAATAAATGTCTTGGTTGCCTTTCCTGAAATCGTGCCAGGCCAGGTAGATCGTTCCGCCGGCATCGACCGCAAGGCTCGGGTAGAGCTGGCCGGCGCGGCCCACATCGTCGTTCACGCGGAGATTTTCGGTGAACGTCTTCCCGCCATCAATGCTCTTGGCAAAATAGATGTCGGCCTGATTGCGGCGATAGTCCTGCCATGCGGCGTAGATCGCCCCGTTCCGATCGACCGCCAGACTGGGCAAGGTCTGAAACGCTGGACCGGCTAAGCCATCTGGCTCGTCGTCGCCAAAGACATCCGCCTCAACCGGGTTGTCCTTGTCGTCGTTGATACGGATGGCTGCGGTGAACCCATCGCCACGCGCCGCCTCGCGCGCAAAGTAAATGTCGTAATCGCCGTCCCGATTGTCGAACCACACGATGTGGGCGCGATCCTGCCGGTCCAGCGCCACAGTCGCTCCGAACAGCCCGGCAGTTCCAGGGACATCGTTCACACGCACATTCGAGCCGAAGGTGCGGCCGCCGTCACGGCTCTTGACCAGATAGATGTTGGATTTACCCTCCCGTGTGTCCGACCACACGGCAACCGCCATCCCTTCGCTTCCGATCGCCAGCCCGCGCTGGCCAGCCGACAGCGTCCCGGCTTGCGCGCGACCTGGGGTAAAGTCCGAGACGCGAACGTTCTGGGGCGCCGTACCGAAGAAGGACAATGCGCGTGCGAACATAGGCCCTCCGGTCAAGAGAATGAGTGCGCTCACCATTCCTGCCAAGCGGCGCCATCCCGGCTTCATCCGGCCTCTACTTCAAGCTGTCCAGATAAGTCGCGATGGCCTTGGCTTCGTCTTCTGTAAAGCCGAACGTCGGCATAAACGTGCCCGGCTTGATCTTTTGCGGATCCTTCAACCATTCCTGTTCCCATTCGGGATAGATCTTGCTGCCGATGTGGGTCAGGTTCGGATACCGGGGCCGCCCTCCGTCCTGGATGATATGGCAAGCGCGGCAATCGAACGCCGCCACCAGGGCTTTCCCGAACTCCACCGGCGAAGTTGTGGTCTTGCGAATCGCATCCCGATCGACCGGCTTCTTCAGCGTCTGGAGATAGGCAACAATGTCCGCGACCTCCTGCTTGCTCTTCCAGGGGAATCGCGGCATTTTCGTGTCTGGAAACTGATCCTCAGGATCATAGATGAATTCCAGCAGTTTGCCGGGAGCGCGCCGGAGGCCGACCTGAGTTAAGTCAGGTCCGACCTCCGAGCCTTGATGATTGACGCTGTGACAATTCCGGCAATCGCTGCGATCGAAGAGTTTCGCGCCGACATCGGCCCGCCCGGCGGGAGCGGTCGCCGTGGGACTCGCTGTCCCACCCGCCGCCAAGACCTGGGATCCCTGCACCAGAATGACGAGGCTTGCCAGCCAGGCCGCAGTGAGCCAGGTTTGCAAGACGCTGTTCTGTTTTGCCGATGCCTTCATCTGAATTCTCCCTCGTGGATTGACCGGCCTGTCTATCTATGCTGCCGGGACTACATGGCCCCAGGCACCGGCATCGGGACGATCTTCATGGCCCCCGGCTCCAGTCTCCGGCCTTCGCTGAAGGTCGTGATGTAGGCGGTCAGATCGGTGGCCGCCTGGCTGTTCAAATCCAGCGGCATGCCTTTCAAGAAGGTCATGATGCACATGTTGTTCATGCCTTCCAGCGTGACCACCGCTTTCATCGGCCCCATCGGCTTGGGGAAATGCGGCGCCGCCCCTTTGAGCGTCGGGATGGCGACTTTCATCTTCATCCCTTTCCATTCCATTTCGGACGCGCCGCCGACCGTGCCGCCTTCGCTGTGGCAGCTGGCGCAGCTCTGGCCCGACTTGTTCATTCCCAAGGTCGTATCGTTATACAGCTTCTTCCCCCGTTCGACGGAAGCCTCCAGCGTATCCGGCGGCATCGTCATCATCATCTTCTTCATCGCCATCACTTTGTCCTCGGAGAGATAGGGGCTCATCATGCTCATATCGCCCCCCATCATCATCATTTTCATTTGCTCGCATCCCCAGAGACCACCCAATAGCGCGAATGCTGTAGCTGAAACCATCGTTGCTCGTTTCATCGGGTCATTCTCCTTCTTCGAACGTTCATTCCATTGATTCAGTGATCATCTCTCCACCCTTACATGGCCCCTGGGACCGGCAGCGGGACGATCTTCATGGCCCCCGGCTCCAGTCTCCGGCCTTCGCTGAAGGTCGTGATGTAGGCGGTCAGATCGGTGGCCGCCTGGCTGTTCAAATCCAGCGGCATGCCTTTCAAGAAGGTCATGACGCACATGTTGTTCATGCCGCCCAGCGTGACCACCGCTTTCATCGGCCCCATCGGCTTGGGGAAATGCGGCGCCGCCCCTTTGAGCGTCGGGATGGCGACTTTCATCTTCATCCCTTTCCATTCCATTTCGGACGCGCCGCCGACCGTGCCGCCTTCGCTGTGGCAGCTGGCGCAGCTCTGGCCCGACTTGTTCATTCCCAGGCTCGTGTCGTTGAAGAGCTTCTTCCCTCGCTCGACGGAAGCCTCCAGCGTGTCCGGCTTCATCATCATCATCATTTTCTTCATCATCATCACTTTATCCTCGGGAATGTAGGGGCTCGCCATCTCCATCTCCGCACCGGCAAGATACACTCCTGCCCCCAACACCAATCCCGTGACGATAAGCACCCCGGCCCCCAACCCGTTCCGTGTGAGCGTCATACCGGCACCTCCTTTGTCCCATTGATGATAAAAAGCGATGTTTCGCCCTGCTATAGGAATACGTCTGTAGTACAGCATGGACCGGCTCCACTGTCTGTGATCTAGCTGACACTTTCCGGTTTCCTTCTAGACGACCTTTCTTCACCCCTGGCAGTCGTGATGGATGTTCCCCTCAAGACTCTGCGGTCGAACCGACGAAGCGCTGCCGAACTGCTGCGGCGCAGGGGTGGGAAGTCGAACGGCATACGTTCCGGCGCCGGTCCGCATGAGTTGCACCTGTCCTGTTCTGCTCAAACGATCCACTTCGAAGAAGATCTGGTTCCACGTGAGGCCCGGACAGGCGGACACCAGCTCTTCAAGCAAGCACCCGGGAGATTCGGCCACGGCGTGGATAATGCGGTCGCTAGAAGTAGATGCCTGTTCCATACCGTCCCCTCTGTTTTCTTTCCTCAGAGCCACACAGGGCCCGTTGGGATGAGAGCGTCTCTCCCGCTCATCTCGATGTCGGCACAAACTGAAAATTCGTGATGAACCGATCGAAGACCGGCCAGTATTCCCCATACTGATCCGGCGAGGCGGCGTACTCGATCACAAGGAGATCCGGCCCATTCTCGATCATGACGATACTTTCCCTGAGATCCAGGCTCAGCACCTCAAGCCCCTTCGAGAGCAGAGACGCGACCTCGTGAATCCTGACCAGACGGGCTGGACGACGGTCGACTGCGATGGCCTCCGTGCCGAGAATGTGTGCGCCCTTGTCACCCTGCAACTGCGCGAGCAGATTCTCCATGGATGCAGTCTGTCCTCCCCTCGGATATCGAGAGACCATCATCATGACCACCGTATGTCGTGTCTGGTCCACCGGTCCGACAAAGAAGCCCTCAAGTGTCGCATCCCTAGGATCCAGGGGATGGGCCCAGGTTGCCGGTACCTCGAAGCGATAATCGCCTCTCGGAGAGGTCGCGGACGTCATCTGCAGAGCCTCAACGCCGGCGGCATCCGCGTGCCCCTGCCTGGCAGCCTCCACCGGGGAAGCCCAGAGCACTGGATTGCCTGGTGCCCGGCTTCCAGCTACCGACGCGGCCGCACTCGCGAGCACAGCGGCGAAGCCGAGCACTCCAATGACCAGCATGAGTTCTCTCGTGTGTGTGGTGTCCCAGTGGAGTGTCATGCGGCGCCTCCTTCCATTGCCGAATTATTTGTCTGTGTTTCTCCTCGATTCTTGAACGCCTGATGATGAGAATCGCATAGGCCGTGCCGAACGGAGCAGAACGATGCGGATCAACTGACGGTCTATCTTCCAAGGAGTTAGCTTGTGGATCTGACCAGGCAGGTCTTTCCTCTGCCAGCTGCCGCTACGACGCTTCGTGTAGCCTCCGAACAATCGTATTCGGCAACGCGCTCTTTGTTTGATGAGAGGCAAGGGGGCAGGAGACGGTGGGGAGCGTTGAATGGCTTGGAGATAGCGTTGAGCCGCGCGTCAGGCGCTGGCGGGTCGTTACCGGCAGGTCAACGGAACCCAGAAACCCTTTGTGAACGGATTGACATAGGACAATCCCATGCGACGATAGGTCTGCTCGGGAATGCCGATGTCGGCCAGGAAGAGCTGTCCTGTTCTCTGGGGCAGCAGGCCCGTTTTGGGGAGAGCCAGCGTCATGGTCCAATGGGGCTGGATACAGTCTCCCGGCGTGCCACCGGTTGTGGCGTCCAATCCGGACGGAATATCGAGCGCCAGAATCGGCGCTCCTGATCCGTTCGCCCACCGGATCAGCTCCGAGACTGGACTGCGCGGAGCAGAGCGGAGCCCGTAGCCAATCAAGGCATCGACGACCAGATCGACTGGTTCGACAGTCAAGGAGGTCGGTGTGATTTCTCTGCCGCTCGTCGAGCGGAAGATCTTCCGCTGAAACGCAGGAACTTCATCAAGATCGCCAGGCTCTGCGATACAGAGTGTGACGCTGATCCCGCGATTGACTAGGTGGCGGGCGGCGCAGATCCCCCCTCCGCCGTTCCCTCCACTACCGGCCAGCACGACGATTCTCGCAGAAGTCCACACTTCGCCAAGCACCGCAAGGGCGAGCAGCGCCAGATTGCGTCCGGCGTTCTCCATCATCTGAAAGAGATTCGGTCCCGTCTCTTCAGTGGTAATGCGGTCCACTTCCCGCATTTGCGCAGCCGTGACCGCAGGAACTTCGATCCCGGCGTCCGTGAAGAATCGCGGGCTGCTCATCGCGTGCCTCTCATTCAGCATAGACCAGCAACTGAATGCCAATGATCAGCACGAGGATTCCCCATGCGCCTTTCCAACGAGCATGTGAGGGAGCTACACTGTTAATCGCATCGGCTGTGGCGAGCGAATACTCGGAGACAAGCAGGCATGTTCCGGCCATCAAGGCAGTCACTCCCATCGTCAGGTGATGGAGGGCGATTTTATGGGCAGACGGGTGGTCGCTATGGCTATGGAGAAAGAGCAGCGACCCTCCGATGACCGCAAAGGTCGGGAGAGGCAGCGCCCAGTAACGCTCCTGCAACCGCCCGGATCGCCGGAACAGCTCCAGCGTGCCGACGACCAGAAGCAGGAGGGCATAGATCTTATGTTGCAACGTTCTGGTGTCGCCGCCGAAGAATGTCTTCATGAAGGTCTGAGGGCCGATCGGCCAGGCATCGTGATCACTCCAGACGACGAGATAGCTCCCGGCTACCAACATCGCACCCGGCAAGAGAAAGCGCACCCACGACCAGGCCGTGATGCCCAACGCGCTGTGCAGTTCACTGAGGCCGATGAGCACGACAAAAGCTCCGGCCAGGCGGTGGTTGAATTCCGAGTAGGCCTTCCCTTCCACCGATCCATCCCAACCCGAGATCGTCAGGCCGACTTGTTGTGAGGCCCCTCCTCTCGGAAGTGAAGGATGTGAACTGCCGGCCTCATGAGCGGGAGGTGGACTCTGGGCCGACAAGGAGAGAGAAGGCTGGCAGAGGAGGACGGCAAAACACCACAACACGGCACGCCAAATGTTGCCGATGTGCAAGGCGACTCGCGGAGGACGTTTCGTTTTCATCGCTCGCCTCCGATCGCACTGACGGTCGATGGGCGGGGCCCCTCAAATGGCTCCGCAACATCGCCGGCCTTGCTCGTGAGCTTGACGAGCAGCGCCTGGAACGAAGCCTCTCGGATGATACTGGCAAACTGGGCTCTATAGTTTCCCACCAGACTGATCCCATCCACGCTGATGTCGTAGACGCGCCAGGCCTCTCCTCTATTCACGAGACGAAAATTCACCGGGAGATCGACTTTGCGCGAGACCAGCCTGGTGCGGACTTCGGCAAAGTTTCCCGCAACCTGCTCGCCGAGGTAACGGACGTCTTCGCCCGAATAGTCTTTGAACCGGCCTTCATAGGACGATTCCATGAATTGCCTGAATGCGTCCAAGAACGCTTTGCGATCTCTGTCGGCGCGCGCCTTCCACTCTTGCCCCAACGCACGCATGGCCATCTCGTCGTAATCGATCACGCCGCTGATGGCCTCCACAACCAAGCGTTTCCGCTCCCGGCTCCGCTCGGACTTCCGCCAGTCCGGATCGGCAAGAATCGTCATCACCCGGTTGACGGCCTCTTGTATCGTGCGAGTGGGGGCCCCCGTTTCAGCCGCCAGAACGGGGCTGTATGAGAGGAGTATCGACACCAGCAGGCCGACGGCCGAGAGGCAGATCGCGTGGGTCGGCGCCCATTCGCGCCGCCTGCCGCTTTGTGCGAGGTGAACCTGTCCGGCGGGTTGATTCCATCCGATCATGGCATCCCTCCTTCTTCTTCACCGCTTCCGCGTCCCACGGCAAATCCGGGTGGGGAGGTTGCGGTCTTGGGTGATCCAGCCACCGATGTGCGTTGCTTCGCTTCCGCCTGACTCCGAAGTGCTTTGGCGTTGATGTGCAGCGGGTGTCGAAGCATGGCTAACGGCGGAACTTCATCCCCGGTCCGGTACGGACGAGTCAAGATCACGAAGATCATGTTCATATGATAGTTTCCCGGCTTGCGCAGGTTCGTCATGTTCAGCAGGCTGTACCCAACTGCCGACGGTTGAGAACGGAATACGGTTCCCCGGACAATCCCCCATTCCTTCCATTGTTCCGGGATCATGAAGGCCTGCAGATAGGTGCCGGGTTTCCCGCCGACGACATACCAATCATGATCTTTGTCGGTGACGGCACCGGCTTCGTTCTTCTGTGCGGAGAAGGCCAGGGGCTGCGGATTCACGGCATCCCGATAGGTCATCCCGCCTGCTCCGTCGCGGAATTCGCTCACGCCGGTAAACTGAAAGTCTTGGAGTGCCTTCAGGACTAGCCATGGCGCTGAAAATATCGAGGGAGTAGTGAAAGAACTGGCATAGAAATAGGTATAGGCGGTCCCGCCCGGCATATCGGGGAAGTACCGGCCGAGGTTGAGTGATTGACGGACTCGGCGGATGGCCCGAACGGGCCCGTTCTTGACCCCGTCGATCCGGACTGAAAAGTCTTCTTCGGTGAACAGCGGGCTCCAGGTGGAGAGGAGCAACGAAAACGTGGGGTGCACACGCAGCTTCATGCGCTCGAGCATATTCTCGTCCGTCCCGCCTGCGGCGGGCGCGATGCGCAGGCCGGTGAAAAAGTTGCGTCCGGGATAATAGTCGATCGTGTAGAACGAGGTCCGGGCTTGGTTCGTGGCGGGATCGAATCTGGCATAGGACACCGGCGATGTCGGAGGAACGTGAGCCGAATAATGGACGAGGTACGCCCAGCCTCGCTCTCCGTTCACGGGGTCGGCCACCTCAATCTCGACCGCAGCATCGCTCGTGGCCGGCAACAATTCCGATGCGAGCCGATCTCCGGTATCTTTAGCCATAAAGACCAGTTCATCATTCTCGTCGAGCTGAAACTCGTCCTTGGCATCGGTGTCGCTGAAGACGATCTCGCCCGCGCCGTCCCGCTCGTCAAACTGGAACGGGATGGGCAAGAGGTGACCATCCTGGACGCTGTAGAGCCGGTACCTGGCCGTATCGCGGGTCGGGAGTCCTGTGAGGATGCCGGTCTTCACAATCACGGGATCATGCAGACGTGTGAGCGTCTTCGCCTCCTGAGCCGCCGCAAGATTCGATCCGGAAGAGAAAATCGCCACACACAAACAACCGCAGAGTCCATACGCCCATGTACCAACCGATGTAGAGGCACGTCTGCGCGCGTTCATGGGCGAACTCGATTGGTTTCAGGTTCGGCGCAACGGATCGCCAAATCGTCAAAGCCGGCGATGACGCGTGATCGCGTGTTGTCCGTGTCTGCCAGAAAAGCCACGGCCTCCACCTCACCCGGCTCTTTTCCCGGGAATGCCCGCATGAAATCGTTCGCCAGATGGACCTGTTCAGTCACCCACTGGCCCACCTTTGCGGTTCCGCTCTCCACGATCACCATTCGCTCTTTAGACGGCAGCCAGGCGTTGGGATAGATGGCTCCGACCGGCGCCCGGTGATCCCACAGGTACACCAGAATACGTTTATCCAATGGATTCCAGAACGACGGGCCGCGAAAGACCACGTAGAGTTTCGCGGCCGCGTCGTCGCCTTCTTTGCGCATGAGGTCGCCCGCCGCGATCGTGTTCGAGATCCTCCATCGCCAACTCACGTGGGGGCATTGTCGCGGAGCAAACGTCAGATGCACGCCTTTGGCGGAAGAGGACCGGTCGCTCTCGACCTTGAGATAGTGATTGCCGTCCGGCTCGGAGGCGAGGGAAAAGACGTTGTGCCTGGCGATACTGGGAAATCCCTGCTCCTCCCAGCGGACACTCAAACCCGCTTCGAAGTCTTCGGAGAAGAGCAGCGAGTTCTGCGCGACTGCCTGCGACGTTCCGATGCTGAACAGGCCGGCGCACACGAAAACAGAGAGGAGTCCCGCGCAGGCCAGACCGCTTCCTGTCCCTGCCGGGCGACTCCCCAGGTGTTGACACTCGACCATCGTCTGCGGCCTGGCTGCTGAGTGGTTCTGGTCTCTCATCGTGCTCAACTCCTGTTCAGCGAGAGGTGCCGATAGTACGCGGTCGCCTGTTCGCCCGTGTCGTCCGTATCGGTCATGATCCCGATGAATCTCAGCCTGGGCGGATCGCTACCGAACGCATTTGCATAATCCTCGGAAACATTGCGTCGTTCACTGACCCATTGCGCGACCTTTGACGGTCCGCTCTCCAGGATGATCATCTTGGCCCAGGACGCATTGGCGTTGTCGAGCATCGTCCCCACGGGAAGCCGATTGTCCCAGACGTAGAGGAGCGCGCTGCCCGGAGGATAACGGCCGTAAATCAACCGGACGATCTCATACTTCATCCGCTTGAAGAGAGAGGCTTGGGCCGGGTCGTAATGAAAGGCCACGATGATCCGCGCGGGAAAATCGTCGCCGTTCTTAGTCGTGGCGTCCCCTTTCTCGATGAGATTGGACACCTTCCAGTCCCATGCAATCAGCGGGAACTCACTCGCATCCAGGTCCACCTCGGTGTAGATGCCGGAGGCGGATGCCTGACTCACCGCCTTGAGAGCCGTTCCCCCTTCGTCTGCCTCGACGGAGTAATCTGTCGCCTTCGCGACGTTCTGAAAACGCAGTATCTGCCATCCCTTCGGCAGTCCATTGTCTCCGAGCGAGTCAGGAGAAGGATTCAGCAAGAGTCGTGCGTCTCCGGCCAGCACGGGCATCCAGGAGACGGCCAGAATGGCGACCAACGTGAGCGAGGCAAGCGGAGCATTCATCGGCATCCTCATCGCAACGGACCAGAAAGGAACGCTTGCTGCCGGGCTGCGATCACTCTTAGAATCATATCGGCATGATTGAGGGCCCGGACGCTCCAATGCCGAACCGTCCGCAGATAGGTCAGGTCCGCGTCACGCAGGTCCAAGTGGATCGCCTGCCGATAACTCTCAATTGCCTCGCCCCCATGGCCACCGGCGAAGAGATCGAGCGCCAGACCGGCCCAGGTGCCGGCCATCTGCTGGTTGAGGTCCACGGCGATCCGCCAAGCCTCCATCGCAGGGATCAGTTGATCCAGCTCGTAGAAGGCGAAGCCAAGATTGCTCCAGGCCGGCGCATAGCCAGGATTGAGCGTGACGGATTCTCGGAACTCTATGAGCGCGTCTGCGGGCTGTCCCTGAACATGGAGGACCATGCCGAGGTTGTTATGGGGCACGGGACTCAGAGGACTGAACCGGATCGCTTCACGAAACTCCCGGGCCGCACCCTCCAGGTCTCCCTGCTCGAACAATCGCCCTCCGGCGTCATTATGGAGCATGGATTCATCCTGTGCGGTGCGCACCGTTGTCGCCTCCGAATTCGGCGCCGAGGGCACACCGGGAAGTGTGTCTGCTTGGGAGACGGCGCAGCCAAGCGTCGCCGTGAGCCATGCCGCCACACTCCAAGCGCGAATGCGAGTCATACATCTCCCTCCACAACTCGGCCCCAGTGGGACCAGGAACAAATCATCATGGACGTTCCCGCCATTCCTGCTGTCCCAGCTACAGTCCACCATCCCGAGCCTGGTCCCTGTCGCCTGCAAGGGACTGGCCTCAGCGGCAGGTCGTCATGGCCCGCATCAGCAGCCACACTGTCGCCAGTGCGACACTCGCGATTCCGATAATGCCACTCCAGGACGCCAGAAAGAGGAGTCGAATATACTCACCAAGCGTGTCTGCCCCATGCGCGAACAGAATGTAAGCTTCCATCCCAAGACCGATCACCAGCAGGATCGCGGAAAGTTTCATGAACGTCCACGCATTCCCTTCTGACAAACATTTCCACTGCGTCTCGTGTGTCATGACGTCCTCCTTTCCCTCAGCGCCCTGTAGAGTTTCCTTCCAATCGATGTCCGTGTCATTGAGAGCGCCTGGAATTCGTGAGGTTCGCTGCCTTGATCGGCGGTCCTCCCGGTCCGATTGTCTTTCCTTGCCGAATTTTTCCGACGACTTGCCGTCCCAGAAGCGCCTGCACGAGCAGGGTGGCGCCCGTCAGCCGCACGTTCTCGCCCAAGATCCTCTTGAGCGTCTCGACTCCTTGTCGATCAATGTAGGTCACATCGGACATATCGAGCGTGATGTGTCGGCTCTGGGACAGGCAAGACCCACAGGTACGGTCGAGTTCGGAAACCCAGTCTCCGATCACCCGGCCCTCCACCTTCAGGCAAACCTGGTCACTGTCTTCGCTCACTTGAGTAATTCGTAACATCGTGGCGCCTCCTCGAACGGCTCCGGCAATCGGGCCGTGATCGCATTCCAAATCGTCTGAGAGTGCTGCTCCTCTGTATCTCAAGGACCGTGCCCGCGCCGAGAACCGATCGCAACCATGGAGCAGCGCCTGATTCCCAATGGTTAGAGGCTATGGCTTCATTGGAGGCTCTTGTGGGATGCGTAAGGGTGATACGAAGGGTCGTACCAGGTTCGAGGGCTCGTGGAATCTGGGCAGGGTGCGATCGAGGAGTAGGGCGGGTGGACCGGTTCGTGATTCTTTTTCGTGGGCAGCGAGGCTGTAACAGGGCTACTCAGGCTTTGTGATGCCGAGTTTGGGAAGCCGGCTCCGCAAGGTATTGGGATGGATATTGAGCAGTTCGGCAGCGCCCTTGGGGCCCCCGACCACCCACTTGGTTAGTTCCAGCACTTTCAGAATATGGCTCCGTTCCATTTCCTCCAACGTCATGAGCCGTTCCGGAGTTGCCACGGCGGCGCTCGTGACAGACAAGGCCTCATTTCCGATATCCAGGGTCGGACCGCTGCAATGGATCACGGCACGTTCGATCACATGCTCAAATTCTCGCACATTACCAGGCCAGGCGTACTGGACCAGTCGCTCCATCGTGCTGTGGCCGATGGCCTCGAATTGCTTGTTCATTTTCTTCATGTATTTGTCGATAAAGTAGCGCGCGAGGATCGGAATGTCTTCCGTGCGTTCCCGCAAGGGAGGAATTTGGATCGGAAAGACATTCAGACGATAGAACAGATCAGCGCGAAAGGTCTGTTGGGTCACGGCGGCCTTGAGATCCCGGTTGGTTGCGGCCATGACGCGGACATTCACCGTGATCGTCTGCGCACCGCCCACTCGCTCGAACTCCTGTTCCTGCAAGACCCGGAGGAGTTTGGCCTGGGTCTCAAGCGGCAGATCGCCCACTTCGTCCAGGAAGATCGTTCCCTGATGGGCGAGTTCAAATCTTCCGATTTTCTTATTGAGCGCTCCGGTGAAGGCCCCCTTCTCGTGACCGAACAGTTCGCTCTCCACCAGCCCTGCGGGGAGCGCAGCGCAGTTGACTCTCACTAATGGGCGGGACTTTCTCTGACTCAAATCGTGAATTGCTCGGGCGATCAACTCCTTGCCGGTCCCGGTTTCGCCCCGGATCAATACCGTAGAATCGGTCGGCGCCACTTGTTCCACACTCCGCAACACTCGTCGTATCACTGGGCTCTCTCCAATGATCTCTTCGAAGTTGTGGGTCGACTTGATTTCTTCCTGAAGATAAACGTTCTCCTTGTGGAGTTGGTCACGGAGCGACTTGATTGTGTCGTAGCACAGCGCATTGTCGAGCGCGAGCGCCAGCTGACTGGCCACCTGCAAGAGAAACGCGATGTCCTCGTCTGTATAGCGCGAAGGGATTGTGCTGGCCACTTGAAGCGTTCCCAATATCCTGTCTCGCGTCATTAGGGGCAGATAAAGCACCGACTGCAAGCCTTCAGCCAAGAAATGCGTATCCTCGAAGAACCCACGGTCGTCCGGCAATTGCGGGCGATACAACGGTGTCCGGTGGTCGAACGTCCACCCCATCCCGCTTCCCTCCCGCGGAATATCAGCCCCCCGCTGCAGTGAAACCGGCGGAGCAGTCGTTTCCAGTGAATAGATTTGGAAGTGATCGGCCACAGGATCGTAGAGGGTGATGCCGGCTCGATCGAACGTGGTGACGTTCCGGATCTCGCTCGCGATCGCTTTGAACAACGCGTCCCGGTCGAGATTCAACACGAGCGCATTCGTGATCTCCAACAGCACTCGGTACTTCTCAGCGGCCGTGTTAGAGCTGTCGTGTGAGGAATGTATTTCCATGGGGCGTGGAACCTCCGGAAAGACTATGAGTCTGACGTTCCAAGACTGGGATACCATACGTCCGCAACGTGTTGACTTGCGACGGACCGCCCTATCGGTCCTCTTGGTTGCCCGCTCATCGTGACTGAAGCGCGTTGCGCATTTCGCCGCAAAACCCTGGCTCCCATTTCGACCGTCTCAGGACCGAGGCGTGAAATGTTCCAAAATTGAGCCAGTAGGTCATCAGCGTCACGGTATCGACTCCCTGGGCGTCAAAAAAATCCCGGTGTGAAGAATGAGACACCGACATAAGGCAGCACCCCGTTGATCCCGGTATTCCGTTCGCCGAGGTTGGCATTGGAGATATGGTGGAGCCGCACACCCATGGTCCAGGTAATCCGGTCCGTCACAAAATAGTGCACGCCAGGACCCGTTTCCAGGCCAAATTCGAACTGTGTGCTCTGTTCTGAGATCCGCGGCGCCAAGTTGGTCCAGAAGATGCCGGCGCCGGCATCCCAGAAGGGCATCCATCGACCGAACGAGAGAAAGTTGTATTTCACCACGAACGAACCGCCAGCTCCATCGGCCGCAAACGGTTTGGTGAATCGAGCGTACACCGGTTCCACCAACAGCTCGACATTGCCCTGGTACCATCCGGATCCCAGGGGATCGGTCAGCACCATTCCGAGGCGCGGGAGGACAAAGGCTGCTGCCCGGTTGGCCGATGTACCAGCGCCGACCGCCGTTGTGGCCTGGGCGTATCCCACGGCCCCTCCGAGTTCCATGGTGCCGCGCTTCACGACGTCCCGAGCCGCAAAGGACGATTCCGCCACCGCCACCCCGCCATTGATCCAGAGCATCACGATTGTCAGTACCGATGCTGTTATGAAGGCGGCGATGTGCCGCCGATGTTGACCTAGCGGCCTTTCCGCGGTTCCCTGCACACCCGCATGGTGACCCCGGCCTCCCAACTTGTTCCTCCTTCGCATGACCCTGTATCGCATCCTTTCTATCCATGAACAGATGATGCCATGCTAAGCCACGTTCACGACACGGGTCTGTGACATATCTTACAAACGGCTGAACAAATATCTGACGGAGACGGCCGAAGGAGAATAGGATCTCCGGTTGCTGGAGTAATGAGAGGAGATGACGGAGGTTGTGGAGCGTATTCTAGCCTTGCCGGTCACGGCCCAGCGCCTCGAACTGGGCGTTGCTCGGCACGCAAGGAGCGGCACAGCCCATGGCATGCGTGAGGGTCGGGAACAGGCGGGAGACGGCGATCGCCATGGAAAGCTCGACGACGCCGACGTCACCATAGCGACGGAAGATAGCTTCACGCCAGGTATCCTCCTCGCCACTGCCCGTCGCCACGGCTTCGGCAAAGAAATATACCTCCGCCAAATCCGAGGGCAGCGCGCAGGGGGCTTCATCGAGAATGGTATGAATCAGGGCCGCGCTGACGCCGGCTCGTGTTGCCAGGCGCACTTCCATCGCCATCCACGTGCCGCAATCTTCATGTCGCGCTGTGACAATTCGCGCCAGATGATACGCCTCAGGCGGAAGGGCCCTCCGAAACCGCGCAAGAGGCATGACCTGTATGAATGCGAGAAAGTGCGGAAACGAGACGCGCAGCATGCCGCGCAGATAGGCGAGTTCGGCCCCCTGCGCCCGCTCAACCGCACGGAGCCGCCGTTCGAGGAACCAGCGGGTCACTCTGGTCATGGGGACCTCCGTACAGGCCATTTGAACACCTGCGTGTCGGGATGAAAGGCATACCAGGCGAACCAGAAGGCCGTCACGGACGGGATCGGTCTCCCTCCCGTATCAGTCACCGACACGCTGCGCGCACGGTGATTAACATGTATCGTCACCGTGTCTCCGCCGAGTTCATCGGTGAGGGGAGACTCGCCCTTCTTGAGCTCGCTAAAGGGATAGGCTTTGACCACGCCCTTGTGCTCGATCCCCACCACCCATTCTTTGGGATGGTAGCGCGGATCGACATGCGTGGTGTCGAAAAACAGCTCACCACTTTCAGCATAACCTGTGTAGGGATCTCGATCGTAGTTTCGAAGCGACCCGGTTCTCGTCGAGAGCACGAGTGTTGACGGATGGGCCGCGCGCCACTCCGCCCAGGTCGTATGCTCCAGAAAGACAGGAGTGAGCCGCTGGCCTGTCAGCGGCCCCGCCACGGCATGCATGCCGATCTGTGACCACAAGCTGTCTGTCTGATGGTCGTACATGAGGAGGTCGCTTTGATAGAGCAGGCCGGACACGCCAAACGTGTGCCGGCTCCCTTCCACATTCGCATCGAAGGCGATCCCGGTCCCGCAGAGCGGGCAGTAGGTGACAACAACCGGCTTGCCGCCGACCACATCATTCACGATTTCGTGCCAGTTGAGAATCTTGATCGGATAGGCCTTGGCTTCGACTCCCTGTGTAAGTCCCAAGACGCGATCAGCGTCCTGGAGGAACGTCGCCCCAAACGCAGAAACGAATCGCGGGGTGAGCAAGGCAGGAATCCCGTCTTTCCCCGGCCCTCCATCGACAATCTGGTCGAGTGGAACACTATGCTTGGTCAGATCGAACGAGGTCGCTAGCGACTTTCCAAATCCAAGCCACGCGGAGCAACTAAGCACAGCACCGATGGCGATCAGGAGCAGCACTCTGCGCCGGGGTGGAACAAGATAGGGCCAGAAAACCGTTCTGACCGGAGTCGAAGAAGAGAGCGATGGACCGGGCTGGTTCATGTGACGAACAGATAGACTGTTATCGCAATCGGAAGCAGCAGAAATATGATGAGCCGTAAACCACCGAGCCGCACGCCGATTGGCCGAAAGGGTTCTCCCAACGGCGCAACGGGCGCCGGGATTGTCTCTTTAAACCCTTGGTATTCATCACGCAAACACGCGCTCACAAACGCCGGAGTATCCAGGATAGAGGAGGGCCTGACTCCAGAAAGGTACCGGTCAAACGCCTTGAAAAATCGGATGGTCGACACAATCTTGCGGTACGTTGCCTGATCAAGCGCGTTCAGCCGAAACGCGTGAGGCAGGGCCGTGGCGAAATACAATCCTGCCTCATTTGTGGTAATGGCCAACGCGATGATGCGCTTGGTGCTGTGATCCAGATGTTCGAGATAAAGCTCTTCTTTGAACAGTTCCCAGGCCGTTTCCAGATAAGCCGGTCGATCGCACATTCCCATAAACAGATCTGGTACAAACGTGACACCGAGAGTCTGGGTAATATCCAGAAAGACGATTTCGGTGGCGGTGATGCGTGAGAGGTCAGAGCTGAATCTCTCCGGCTGTGTATCCATTACGGACATCGTCTTCACTCTAGAGTCGCTCTCTGGCCGACGGCCGCCTGATCAGGAGTTGCTCCGCTCCCATTCTTTGAGTCTCGCCAGCAACCATTCCTTCCGTGGGATACCCGTGGCTAGGACCCGCCCACCGAGGAGAAAAGCAGGGAACACCAGGATGCCCAAGACATCACGATCCTGCTTGTCTGCAGCTCGAACCTCGATATGCCACGCAGGAAGTTCCTGTTGAATTTCTTTGACTAACGCCAGAGTCGATCGCTCGGACAGGCAACCCCGGTGAACGAGAATATCAAGACGAGCCATAGTGCAATTTTAGAGGCATGAGTCATCGCGATCTGTGAGGTGGCTTACATTGAGTGACCTTCCCCCAATTTCGTGGACACCTGGTTAAGCAACCGCCGCCCTTGCTTCAAACTCGGCTGGGGAGTCATAGCCGAGGGTTGAGTGCCGGCGCGTCCGATTATAGAACACCTCGATGTATTCGAAGATGTCCTGGGTGGCCTCTTCACGGGTCCCATAGCGCCGATGGTACACGAGCTCGCGCTTGAGCGTTCCAAAGAAGCTTTCGACACAGGCATTGTCCCAACAGTTGCCTGTGCGGCTCATGCTGGGGATGAAGCCGTGCGCCGCCAGTACGCGCTGGTAGCTCGTGGCGGCATACTGGGCGGATTCAAGTGGTCGTCGCAACATCTTAACGAAGGAGGTTGCGATGAACATTCGAAAGCGGCGTTCGGATCGGTCTGGGCGGCCCTCCTTGCTGTCACCAGGTCGACCGTCAGTGGCAGGAGGAGAGGAACGGCGACGGTTCTGGGCAGCGATCGCGGCAGGCATGGCCAGTGAGGATGCCGCAATCGAGGCCGGTGTGTCGCCGCCGGTAGGAACAAGATGGTTCCGGAAGGCAGGCGGCATGCCACCAGCGATGTTTGGATGCTCGGCGAGGCCGCTCTCCGGCCGGTATCTCTCGTTTGCAGAGCGAGAGGAGATCGCGCTCCTTCGCGTGCAAGGTTACTCTATGCAGGAGGTCGCTCGCCGACTCGGGCGGGCGGCATCGACGATCTCCCGGGAGTTGCGGCGCAACGCCGCCACCCGAAGCGGCGGTCTGGCCTATCGCGCGACCACAGCGCAATGGCACGCCGAGCGAGCCGCTCGCCGTCCCAAGCTGGCGAAGCTGGCGCAAAACGCGATCTTGCGGGCGTATGTGGAGGACCGACTGGCTGGCGTCGTCGTCGCTCCAAACGGAGCGCCTGTGCCCGGCCCGGCCGTGCCCTGGAAAGGCCGTCGGCATGGACCGCGGCAGGATAGGCGGTGGGCACAAGCCTGGAGCCCGGAACAGATCGCCCGGCGCCTGTCGGTCGACTTCCCGGAAGATGAGACCATGCGCATCAGCCATGAAGCCATCTATCAAGCGCTGTTCGTTCACGCTCGGGGTGCGCTGCGCCGCGAGCTGGCGGCCTATTTGCGCACTGGGCGGGTATTGCGGATGCCGAGGGCGCGCACGCACAGGCGAGGCAAGGCCTTCATCTCGCCCGAGATCATGATCAGTCAACGTCCGGCAGAGGCCGCCGATCGCGCCATGCCGGGCCACTGGGAAGGGGACCTCATTCTGGGGCTGGGCAGCTCCGCGATCGGCACCTTGGTGGAGCGCACGACGCGCTTCACCCTACTGCTGCACCTGCCTCGCATGACGGGCCATGGCCATGAGGCTCGCGTGAAGAACGGACCCGCGCTCGCCGGACACGGTGCCGAGGCCGTGCGTGACGCCATCACGCGCACGATCATCACCTTGCCTGAGCAGCTTCGCCGGTCGCTGACTTGGGATCAAGGGGCTGAGATGGCCCAGCACGCACGCCTGAAGATCGACGCAGGCGTACAGGTCTACTTCTGCGATCCTCACAGCCCCTGGCAACGCGGCACCAACGAAAACACCAATGGGTTGCTGCGCCAGTACTTCCCGAAAGGCACGGATCTGAGCGTGCACAGCGCCGAGGAGGTGGCGGCCGTGGCGGCCGCCCTCAACGCCAGGCCCCGAAAAACGCTTGATTGGAAAACGCCTGCAGAGGCACTTGACCAGTTGTCCCGATAGACTGACCAGCCGGGAATTGTTGTACCACCTTCTCTGTTAGTCTTCAGCTCGCAAGCTGAGTGGTTTCGGGGACTGGTGGCTGGCCCCCGAGACTGCTATGGGGCCGGATCGTATTGTAGTGGATCCGCCAACGTTCTGTCAGAATCTGGGCTTCCTTCAATGTATAGAACAGCTCCCCGTCGAGAAATTGGGCCCGCATTTTTCCATTGAATGATTCGATATAGCCATTTTCCCAGGGCGACCCCGGCTCGATATAGAGCGGCTCGACCTGGAGGGTCTTGAGCCAGCGCCGCAACTTCCTGGCGATGAACTCCGGCCCATTGTCAGACCGAATATGTTGCGGGACGCCGTGGTGCACAAAGAGCTCGGCCAACAGCAAGATCACCTCCTGGGAACCGATGCGTCTCGCCACCACCGAGGCGAGACATTCGCGCGTGTACTCATCGAGCACATTCAAGATCCGAAACACGCGCCCATCGTGGGTCCGCTCTGCCACAAAGTCGTACGACCAGACATGATTGCGGTGGATCGGCCGCAACCGCACGCACGACCCGTCAGCTCGCCACAGGCGTGTGCGCTTGGGCTGCTTCGGCGGCACCTTGAGGCCTTCTTGTCGCCAGATCGTATACACTCGGTCTTTCCCCACGTCCCAGCCCTCCCGCTGTAAGAACCAGGTGATCGTCCGATAGCCGTACCGCCCATATTCCTTGGCGAGGGCGATGATCCGGGCCCGCAACCGCTCGTCAGTAGGGTCCGGCTCCGCGACATAGCGATAGCTGGATCGGAGCTGGCCGATCGCCCGACACGCCCGACGCTCTGAGACGTGCAGCACCTCGATCGCGTGCCGCACCGCCTCCCGCCGCCGCGCCGGGCTTAGCAGTTTCCCGACGCGACTTCCTTCAAGATCGACAGATCGACGGCCTGATCGGCGACGATCCGTTTGAGCCGCAGATTTTCTTGCTCCAGCGCTTTGAGCCGTTTGGCTTGATCGACTCGCAGGCCGCCATATTCCTTCTTCCAGCGATAGTAGGTCTGCTCGGTGATGCCGAGTTTGCGACATGCGTCGAGCACGGCCAGGCCTTTACCGGTCTCAATCTCGACGGTGCGGAGATGTTGAATGATGTCTTCGGGCGTGTACCGCTTCCTGGGCATACAACTGACCTCCTGGTTGTGGCCAGACTAACATTCCGTCTGGACCAAATCAGCCCGGCTAGGTCACGGGCGCAAAAGGGAATGCTCTATATCACCAATCGCAACCCCTTCCATTCAGGCATCTCTTGATCAACGCTTCAATGCTGCAAAGACCCTGGCCATAGACACGTCGAGGAGTGAAGGACATTCCATACACCAACACAACCAGCTAAAAATCCGACACAAACACCACGATGCACAATCAGACTTGCATCCTATCTCTTTGAAAAGCGCACCCCGGGAATCTACCTCGCCCTTCCAATGTTCACCTACTCCGATACGGCCATTGCCGTTCCGTTAGGGGGAACCCCAATCACATAAGGCAAATGCTCCTACGCTCAGATGGGGAAACCACTTAAAATCTCCTTGAGCACTGTCGCCTACAGTTACCTGAAACCAATCATGCGCGAAGCACAGCAATGCGTCGCACTGGCACCCGAGAGTCTTGGAAGGAGATCGCACCATGTCCGCCGGCATTAGGACATCGCTAACACGGGTCTATACGTATCCCGCATATCTCACATTTTCTTCCTATGCTGCCTTGCCGGCTGCGGTCAGAGAAGAAGCTGATCAAATGCAATCGCTGTGGAATGCGATGGTCGACGTTTATGAAGTCGCCCATCGCCAACAGGAGCGCCTTCACAAACAATTTCTTCAAACGAGTCGCACGACGACGCGCGCAGCTGGCGGCACACGTTCGATTGGCGATCCCCTTGAGTGCATCAAACAATTGCGTGGGCAAAACGACTCCCTCGAGGACGCGACTCTTCTTGCCCTTTCTCGTACCTATCGCACAGCTGCGGCTGAGTACGAAGCCTCCCAACATCACAATACCGACCGATGTCTCCCTTACCCTGAGAGCATGAAGCAGGAGCTTTCCCAGATCACCAAACGTCTGCATGACACTCTGCACCAACTCGCACGCACAAGCCCTCTGTCTCGTTCACACAGCAATGCCATGCTCGAACGAATGAAAACCGCCATCCGCCGCGTGCCCCTCGGAAATCTTCCACCTAGCAAGGAAACAGGTCCACCGACCTCGTTATTCTTTACTCACAACTTCGGTTCGCAAGGAATCCGCATCCAATCGTTGACTCGCGCAGACATGACCCAGTCGGGCTCCTCATTTGCCGCCAATCGTCTACTTACACTCAACCCGGCCTCGCAACTCGCAGAGGACACCGACCCCCGAGACCGGGGCCAACGAGATTTTTGCAGAACCGAGGGGGAGCTTTTCGTTCGCAACGTCCCAATTCCGTTTGAACTCATACTTACTCCGCTTCTGCCCAAAGACGCTCTTCTCAAACAGGTCTCTCTCATTGGTTCACAACAGCGACCACAGACGAGCGTCAACTTGGACAGTTCCAATGCACGTCTCAGGAACGACACGACATGGCAGTGGCACCTTCAATTCACGCTAATCGTACCGCCGACCCAGCAAACGGAACCAAAAAAATACGGGATGATCGCCCTTGATTTTGATCATCGACTCATAAATGACGCGAACCCCCTTGTTAGGGTGGGAGAATGGGTATCTGACACGGGCAAACACGAATCCGTCTTCTTTCCCGCGCGGATACTAAAAAATCTAATTGCGGCATACGAAGCCAGGGAAGCCCTCAATGTTCAGCACCTCGCCCTCAAACAACTATTTGTTCATTTTCCATTTGGTGAGGCACTCGCCGATATGGTCAAGGAGCCCATTCACAGCGATGTGCCACTGAGCAGAAAGAGGCTTCGATGCATTGCTCATCAGGCAGTTGAAAAGGCCTACAGCGCTCCCCTTACAAGCATAATCCGAGAAATACTCTCGCAAATTCGGGACACACGAATCGATGTAGTGAGACGGCGCCGACAATGGCGCAGAGACCGAACCGAGTTTTACGACAAGCTTGCGCATCGCCTGTCGAGAGAAGCCGGGACTATTGTGCTGACTCCAATACTGATGCCTGAACCTTCAGGCTCCGAGGGATCTTCTACCTGTACGACAAGAAGTGCGCCATTAGCACAAGCCCTCGCACATCCCATCAACATGCAAGAATTTATTCATCGACTTCGGCATGCCGCGCCCATCTATCGGACCACACTTCATTTTGTACAATCCATGCATGCCTTGATCGCCTGACTTACGCGGCCCCTTGCAAAGATACTCTGACTTTCTCAAACAACAGCTTCGCCCCATCCCACTCCAGTCCTTGAGACAGCGCCTACCAAAACAATAACCACCGCCTCACGATCGCCTCTGCGTTGTGCACACCACAATGAGGCCCCCATGCTTGGCACAGTCGATTTGCTTCCACACACCCAAGTGGTTACGAACAGCACACCAACCAATATTTCCTCTGCTGATCTGTCTCAGAGTGGGGATGATTCCCCAGTATTGCCCCGGCTAGCCACCGAGCCAGTTGGTATGAAAACCGAGGCGGTGCCCGATCCTCCGCCCCCACGACGCGATGAAGAAGACGACGTAGATGAACAGGACCCGATTGTTAGCCTCGAACAGGACTCCGATGATTTTCAGCGCGCGACGATCTCCATCGTGATGACGCTGCTCCCAACGGACCGCCACCCTGACGGCCGCCTCACACTCATCGGCGTACGAAGTCACAACCTCCCGCCGCAGCTGACTACCGCACGATTCAACGACTTACTGCCCCTTCCGGAATCTCTGAGCCAGGCCCTCACACGTTGGGAGCAGACCTTTCCTGCGGCGCTAACGGCACGGAAAACCCAGCGGGAAGCAAGAGCCGCCGAGCAACAGACTAGAAGCCTGGAACAGGAGAAAAAACGCGAAGCGGAACGGCAGGCCAGAAAAGCCAAAGTTGCTAAGCCGACCGCCGCGAAAACCACGTCCGTGGCCCCAACACCCAAACCGGATCGCGAACAACACTCAGACGATTCCCCCTCAAACACAGCCCTTCCTCAAGCCGGCTTATTCGGGTAGCGAAAGGAGCCTTATGGTTACGCTTCAACTTGAAGGACAAGAAATTCAATTGCCCCCCGAAATCGCCATCAGCGACGATGCGGTTCGCAAAGCGATCGCCCCCCTCTTCCCACAAGCCGCCCATGCCACCATTCAGCGAACCACTGACACGAATGGGATGACAACGATTAGGCTCACGAAAGAGGCTGGAACGAAAGGAAATTACCATGTCATCCTCCGTCAGCTTATCGAGTCCCCCCGCCACGTCAATCCCGCCCTCACGCTCTACCAGACATACCAAGCTGAGTCCCAGCCAACCCAGGCAACGGTCGAATCCATACTCCTCACGCAGCAAAAGCTGCGTCTCGCCATTGAGCATGGTGAAAAGGAATACAAAGAAACAGCTACCATTAAGGAGCGACTCACAAGCACTCCTGGCTCGCCCAGCCGCATCCTTCCACCTGGGTTTTAACCTGCCCTCCACGCCGTTGAACCTTGTTCTCGCATCCCTCAAAAACACAGAGGTTATCTCGGTCCCCTCATGCCTCGAATATCTGGAGGAGAGAGCGCGCGACTTTTGTATTGTCAACACGTTCCATGAGATCTTTCCACGGAGGTTTCGCACTGCCGCCGCCGCCCTTCCGCATCGAAGCATCAAGGAGGCCGCAGAACAGCTTCAAGAAGAGTTCATTAAACAAGTCGAGCAACACTACTTCCCGCTCGATAGTTGGGACACCGAATGGATTCGAGACAGCTTCCCATTCATTCCCATACATTTGGAAAATTATGATTGTGAGTCGGAATTCGAAGAGGTACCGCTTCCAATCTGTATCGCAGCGGCCTGGGTGGGACACTATTCCTACGCCCCCACCTGGACGAACATTCAAGAAGAACTCAGCGAGCACGCTACAATTCCACGATGCTTTTTGAATCCTCAACACCGGTGCAACGTTCAATTTCTTGACTTCAGGAGACGCTGTGCCCGACGGCGCTTTCCCATTTCAGGCTTTCCCCAGGTCATCGACATCCTCGGCCACTGCACCGGATCTCTGTTCCTTGACATCAGCTATGACTGCGAGTCACCAGATCACCCGTACCAATGGAACAAACGGGATCTCAAAGCTTTGGCTCGCCAATGGAAACGGGCGCAAATCATGCACGAATCCATGAATAGCACGACTAAAGCCTTACTCGACAATCCGTCAGCATGGGAAACGATTTTCAGCTGCTGGTCCGATCTTTGTACTGCAACACATGAGGCGCAAACATGAGAGATGCAAGCTCGTGGCACGACGCGTCTCTGCACTTCATCGGCGGGCAATTGCTTCTTGAATACAAGGATGGGGAAGCGGTTGTCCGAAAATGTATTTCACCAGAGGCCGCCAGGAATGCGTTCTCATCAGCCGGGATAGATTCCGACTGGCTCCCAGAACATGTCTGCCGCTATGGCATAGGCCCCGAAGGTCCATGGCTACTCCTCCGATTTCCCCCTGGTCGATACCTGGTCCCACTGGCTGACCCCATTAGACTTTCCGGAGGAGGGGCCCCACACACAATGCTTGCCGTCCCGATGCCGGGGTTGTTGTTTCTGGGGTACGGGACCCGTTATTACGTCTGGGCCTACAAGCTATGGAAGTACGCGGCAACAAAACTCTTCAAGGCACCGCTTGCAAATGTCTACCCTGATGGCGCGATCTGTTTCGGAAACGTCCATCCACGGGTTGCCCACGGCAACACGATTGCAAACAGCTGGCGACTATTCTGGGATAGTAACTTTTCCGACCATCTCGCAAGTGGGAAATCCACCACCCACCCGGACAATATCCTGCCCTTCCTGGCGAAACTTCACTCAACTGAGGCACAAGACTATCCTCTCGATGATCTTGAGCCGGCTCACCTCTCAATTGCCGCCATCATTCGTCAACTGATGGAGAGCGGGAAGGGGTAATCACATATGACGAGGACGTCTCCTTTCATTAAACACCACATTGCGAGCTGTCTACTTCCCGCCGACAATTCCACCCTTTACGACTATGTTCTGGCTGGCAACGGGGTCTTTATTCGCGGCAAACGTAGAGAGCTGTCAGTGTTTTTTCCAATTGTCGAACATCCAATTGCCGGCCTTCCTCCCATTGCAGGCAGCCTCACGCTCACGATTCCGAGAATTCCACAACGGCTCATCCAAGAGATGATGGAAGAGGCACTAGGAGCCTGCGCAGAGCCGGCGGGTCCCGTAGAAAGTCTATTCCATTTTGAACACGACACAGATTGGTGCATGACTATTCCAGACCAGATTCGTACGCCCTTCTCAGTCCAGCCTAGCACCCCTGAACGCTGTCCATCTTACGAGCGTGCCATTGTCGAGATTCACTCACACCACACCATGGCTCCACGGTTTTCTGTCGTGGACAATGAAGACGAAACGGGGTTTCGAATATACGGTGTGTGTGGATGGTTGACCACTCGCCCGTCCATTACATTTCGTGTCGGGCTGTATGGCCACTTCATCCCAATCCCAGCGGAGTTCGTTGCAGAGCTACCTCCCACACTTCAGGACACATACAGACAATGAGGGGCGAGATGTCATCGCGACATGTTGTCACTGCAGGGAATCGCAGCACAGAACAAAACACCAGGACACACCTGGACCTTAGTCATGTACATGCCGTGAATGTGCTTCCTAAGCAGTGCCAACGCCTCCATCTCATCCAAATCGGATGTGGGGGCATCGGAGCGTTTCTTGGTATCCACGTCGCCCGCCTCGCACGTGAGTGTTTCCGTCTATTTGATACGGTGATGGTCACTTTCTATGATGGGGACACAATTGAAGAGAAGAACCTACGTCGTCAAAACTTCTGTCAGGCAGAAATCGGACACAATAAAGCAGAGGCCTTAGCATTTCGAATCTCTACCGCTTGGGGGATTCCCATTCGCGCGTTTCCACGGCATTTCTCGGAGAAAGAGGCACGGCCTGAGTACGACACCCTGACCATTCTTCTCGGTTGCGTTGACACAGCAAGGGCTAGGCGTAGCCTCCATCAAGCTCTCGCGCGATTGAACACCAGAAACGATGCCCAAGCATGGCTGATTGATGGTGGGAACCTCACCACCCACGGGCAAGTGTTAGTTGGTAACGTCGTCAAAGACTTTAACCCACACGAGAGCTTTCAGCTGCGCACTGTGTGCCAGTCACTCCCCGCGCCAGGGCTTGTGCACCCAGAATTGCTCAAACGAGAACGTCGCCCCGTCAACACTCAACCGCGGTCATGTGCTGAAATTGCACTAAGTGACCCGCAATCCCTCACGATCAATAGCATCATTGCCTCGCACATGGCGGACTACCTGCTTCGACTCGTCATCACCAAAGACCTTCGCCGTTTTGCAACATATATCGATATGGATACTGGCTCAGCGCGGTCTCTGGCCATTACTTCGACGGAAATCTCCCGTGCACTAGGCTTATACCAAAACAAGTCTATGGGGAAGGCTTCCTAGCCATGAACCTACGACACCGCTAAAGAAAGTCGGTAATACAAGATGACAATACTTCGATCAAAGAAGATCAAGCTCCGACGATCCACATCAAATTCTTACGTTCTTGAAAATGCCGTACGCTTATAGCGCCTGGATTCAACGCTGGGGCCTTTCCGGTATTTTGTGGATTTCTACGGCAAGTCTGACGCACGCCGCACAGCCTCTCCCCCAGGAACTGATGAATCAATGGTTTGCAGTTGAAGTCTTGAGTGGAGCCAAAATTCCTTTATCGATTGAATTCGTGCCATCTCCATGGTCACTGATCCGGCTACGGCTGGCGCCGGACGAACGACTCTTGGTGTTATTTAATGCTCCCGTACAAGACTGCACGATTAGTGGCGACGCCCGGCTAGATCCAGATCGAGATCGGATCCACATCCGAAGCCATGCCATGACGTGCCGTACTGCTAGAGGATTTGAAACTAGACTCTTCACTGGAACGGTGGTTTCTGAAACTGACGGGTTTCAAGGGGTCCCGTTGTCATTGGCACATCAAAGCCAGGATCAGAAGGGGTACATCGTCCCAGCCGGAGTCCAAGGCACCCTGGTCGTCCTTCCACACAACCCTCCCGAGAGAGTCGACGCCCCTCCCCCATCTCGCAAGTAATCGCTATCCATCTCTTTCGCTGCCCGCATTCGATGAACACTCTTGATGCCTTCAGTCTCTCGGTGGAGCCATGTTAAAGCGAAAACGGCGTTCTCTTCCACACTGAACGCCAATCGCCGGACACGTGCGGCACTCGCGGAGGGAGCGGCACCGTCCCGACTGGAGGAGCCTATAGGAACACTGTCACGCGGCAAGTGTAGCCTGACGTGAATGCGTGGCCCAATCGAGCAGAATGGGCTAGTGGACTGTAACATCTATTTATAGACTACAATCGTGTTCATGAGGAATACGATTACCCTGACGAAACGCGAACGGATGGAACTGATGCGGCGAGCAACGAGCCGCACCGGGCGGGCCGAAGATGCCCGGCGGGCGCGGGTGATTCTACTGCTAGCCGAGGGGCGGACCTGGGATGTCGTCTGCGAACACGTGGCCTGCAGCCGCGGTTTTATCGCGAGTTGGAGTCAGCGGTTTGCCGACGCCCGGCTGGCGGGCCTGTACAGTCGCCATCGCGGCCAGGCCCCGACGCGCCAGACTCCACGTGTGGAAGCCCGTATTCTGGAGGCCACGCGGCGCGCGCCAACCGATGGCTCGACCCACTGGAGCACCCGCAAGCTCGCGGCTCACCTTGGAGTCAGCCATATGCGGGTGGCGCGGGTGTGGGCCAAGCACGGTCTCAAGCCGCACCGACTGGAACGGTATCTGGCCTCCACCGATCCCGACTTCGAGACGAAAGCTGCCGATGTGATTGGGCTCTACCTGAACCCGCCCCAGCATGCCGCGGTGTTTTGTGTGGACGAGAAAACCGCGATCCAGGCCCTGGATCGCAAGGACCCGGTGCTGCCCTTGTCGCCGGGGCGAGCGGAACGGCATGGCTTTGAATACTACCGGCACGGCACGCTCTCCCTCTACGCGGCGTTCAATACCAAGACCGGCGAAGTGGTGGGCAAGACCGCGCAGCGCCACACCTCGGCCGAGTTTGTCGCCTTCCTGACCGACCTCGCCGTCAGCCAGCCGCGGGGGCGAGAAATCCATGTGATCGCGGACAACCTCTCGGCGCACAAGACACCGCGAGTCACCGAATTTCTGCAGGCCTATGCGAATGTGCATCTGCATTTCACGCCGACGTACTCGTCGTGGCTGAATCAAGTGGAATTGTGGTTCGCCAAGATCGAACGCGATGTGATTGCTCGGGGCGTCTTCACTTCCGTCAAGGACTTGTCCCAAAAGCTCATGCGCTATATCCATCGGTACAATAAGGACCCCAAGACCGTGAAGTGGAAATACTGTGATCCGTCTCGACGAATCAGTACACAATCAGTTGTTACAGGCCACTAGCACGCCAATATCGAGCGACGGTGAATGATCATTAAAGAGAAAGGCGTCAGTATGAAAGAAGCAGACGCGCCCCTACCCCAATGGATGCCAGGACTATGGCGAATAAAACTCAGCGACAATGGGCCGGTAACTATTGTCACGCCACGAGAGGACGAGGATGAGGATCTAACGATTGCGGTGATCACTGAGCCCTTCAACAACAGAAAGGAGGTCCTCGCGAACGCATACCTGATCGCTGCAGCTCCGAAACTGTATGAACAACTACGACTTTTAGTCCGTTGGGCAGAGGACCAGGGAGAATCGTGCAGATTCGCACAGGATGCTCTCGCTGCAGCACAGGGAGAATCTCACACAACGTGCGCGGGCCCATGTATCGCGGGGCTTATGCCGGGTGAAGCGTGTGAGCAATGCGGCAAGCTCTGTGAGGATAGTGAGACAGAGCTATGACACTGCATTTCACAGCGGGCCCATGGGTCGTCTACAGATCTTTGAATCGATAGAAGCCATCTCGACTGTATGCATTACCTTGACAAGCCTTTCATCGATTGCCCAGGTGCTTCGCCAGTTTCAAGACGCCCAGCTTGATTCTGATGATGTTTTGTTCGGTCGTCATGATCCTCGCTCCTTTGATGAGGAGGACTGTATTTATATATCAGATTTAAATTTACCTTTTAGGCCTAATTAGTATTGCGCCTCCTCCGAATCACACGCTCACACGTACACAATTCACCCCAGCTCAGGGCCAACCGCGCCACCACCTCCCAACGAGCGCTTACTCTCATCCCCCGCCTGGAGAACTCGTCCCATCAATCTGGAGTGACATGCCGACACCCTTTGTCCATCTGCACACGCACACCACTTATAGCCTGCTCGATGGCGCCACTCTTCTAGATCCCCTCGTTGAACACGTCAGATGGCTCAAGCAACCAGCTGTCGCGATCACCGATCATGGAAATCTCTTTGGCACAATCCCCTTCTACACCAAGGCCCGATCGGCAGGCATCAAGCCGATCATTGGGTGCGAAGTCTACATGGCCAAGGGCAGTCTGTTAGACAAAAAACCCCCAGAGGGACCCCGTGATTTCTATCACCTCATCCTGCTAGCCCAGAACAGTCTCGGATACCAAAACCTCATTCGCCTGGTCAGTCACGGCTACACGGAGGGTTTCTATTACAAACCCCGAATAGACAAGTCCTTGCTGCGCAGCCACAGTTCTGGCTTGATTGCACTGTCTGGCTGTCTTGACGGTGAAATCCCCACCCTCCTCCGCCAGGAACAGTTCGCTTCCGCGTCCGTGGCCGCCCAAGACTTTCTCGACATCTTCGGTCCAGATCGGTTCTATCTCGAGCTCCAAGCTAATGGACTTCACCAGCAACAGACAGTCAATCAGGGCCTGATTCACGTGCACCGGGAGCTGGGGATCCCGTTGGTCGCCACGAATGACTGTCATTATCTCAAACGAGGCGATGCAGACGCCCATGACTTATTGCTCTGCATCCAGACCGGCACTACGATCACTGATACAACCAGACTCCGTTTTGGAACCGACCAACTGTACGTCAAATCCTCCGAGGAGATGGCCGAAGCTTTTCGAGAGCTACCTCAAGCCATCACACACACGAATCTGATAGCTGAACAGTGCACGCTCGAGATTCCTCTGCATCGGACACAACTTCCTCGGTACAACGTGCCTCCCCCGCACACCCTCGACAGTTTTCTTGAAACCCTCGCCCAGCAAGGGTTGTCGGCACGCCTCGCCCACCACTCGGGGCCTCTAGACCAACCTAAGTATGAACGACGCCTGCGGACCGAGCTCCTCACCATCTGCTCCATGGGCTTCGCCGGCTATTTCTTGATCGTGTGGGACATCATGAAGTTTGCCCGCTCCCGGCGCATCCCAGTTGGACCAGGACGCGGGTCCGCCGCAGGTAGCCTGGTGGCCTATGCGCTCGGGATTACAGAGTTGGACCCGCTCGCCTACGACCTCCTCTTCGAACGGTTCCTCAATCCGGATCGAGTTTCCCTCCCAGACATCGATATGGATTTCTGCATGAAGAGACGGCAGGAGGTGATCAACTATGTCACGGAGAAATACGGCCGAGACCATGTCGCACAAATCATCACCTTTGGCACCCTAGGCGCCAAAGCTGCAATCCGCGATGTAGGCCGTGTTCTCGAAATTCCCTACGACGAAGTCGACACGATTGCCAAGCTGATTCCGTCTCAGCCCAACATGACGATCGCACAGGCACTCGCCGAAGAACCGAAATTAAGTGCCTTATCTGCCTCGCGCCCTTCGGTCGGCAACCTGCTATCGGTCGCCGGATCCCTTGAAGGGCTCGCCAGACACGCCTCCACCCATGCAGCGGGACTGGTCATCTCCAATACCCCCCTGCTGGAGACGGTCCCATTGTGCCGCACGACGAGCGACGACATTGTGACGCAATTTGGGATGGGGGAACTCGAACAGATTGGCCTAGTGAAGTTCGATTTTCTCGGATTGAAGACCCTCACCGTGATCGATCACACCATCTCACTGATCAATCAGCAATCTCCGGGATCCCGTCCGTTGACGCTGGACGACATTCCGCTCGACGACGCCAAAACCTTCGCCCTCCTCGCAAGCGGACGTACCACAGGAGTGTTTCAGCTGGAAAGCAACGGAATGAGGGAGCTCCTTCGTGAATTTCAGCCTGATCGGTTCGATGATATCACAGCGATTATTGCGCTCTATCGTCCGGGGCCCCTTGATCTGATTCCGGAGTTTATTCAGCAGAAACGCAGGCAATGTCCCCTCGCCTCGAACATCGCGGCCCTCGAACCTATTCTCAGGACTACCTATGGCGTGATCGTCTATCAGGAACAAGTCATGGCCATCGCCAACACTGTGGCAGGATTCTCACTGAGCCAAGCCGACATTCTCCGCCGGGCTATGGGAAAAAAGAAACCAGAGGAGATGCGCGCCCTGCATACACAATTTGTGGAGGGGGCCGTCGGACTCGGCACAGAGCGTGACGCAGCCGAAGAACTCTTCCAGATGATCACCAAGTTCGCTGGCTACGGATTCAACAAATCCCATGCCGCTGCATACGCGCTACTCACTTATCGGACGGCCTATCTGAAAGCTCACAATCCGCTGGCCTACATGACTGCGTTGATGACCAGTGATTTCGGTGACCATGAGCAACTCTCTCTCTATGCCAGTGAATGTCGGGAAATGGGCGTCAGGCTCCTTCCGCCCGACATTAACCGGAGTGAGACCGGATTCACGATCGTGGACGAGGCCATGCTATATGGTCTGGCCGCAATTAAGCACGTAGGAGAACATCTCGCCACACAATTGATCCGGACTCGTGCAACCGGAGGCACCTTCGCTTCCTTCTTTGATCTCTGCGATCGCGTCGACCGCCGCATTGTCACCAAGCGCGTACTCGATGCCTTGATTAAATCGGGCGCCCTCGACACGCTCTGTGAGCATCGCGCACAACTATCCGCAATTCTAGATGATGAGACGCCAGCGAAGCCTACTCGATCTCACCGGAACGTCACACAACAAACTCTGCTCCATTTCTTGCCGGTGGAGTCAGAAACTCGCGTGCTGCCCCAAATACCATCCTGGGCTCCATCTATTCAATTGGACCACGAGCGAGAAGCTCTCGGATGCTATGTCAGTCACCATCCCGTACGAGTCCATGACCACCAACTGAAGCGGCTCCAAGTTGTTCCGTTAACTCAGCTTCCTGACCTCCCAGATGGCAAAGAAGTGCGAATCGCGGGATTGATCACCCGAGTCAAACGCATCACCACTAAAAGGCAGCAACCCATGGCCTTTGTCCGCCTAGAAGATCAGGATCGCACACTCGAAGTTGTTGTTTTTCCGAGTCTCTACCGACACGAATCAGGGCAACTGGAACCTGGCACCGTCATCGCGCTCGAAGGGATTCTCGATAAGAATGACCAGGGGATAAAAGTGAAAGCCACCAGATTCCTCCTCCTCGATCCTGCTGCCTAAGCTCCCCACAATCCAGGAACAGGACTGCCCATCCGGTAATACACACGCAGGGACGACGTCATCTCAGCATGGGTGTCATCAAGAATGGGTTGCGTTCAAAAAGGAGTTGCTCTCACAATGGCGGCTACACTGACTTCCAGCTTACCTCTGTCAGTGATCAGTGCATTTCTATCACCAGTACAACGCTGGAGTCGCCACGGCCTCATAACAATCGGCTGCAGTCTCGGCATGACGCTCCTCGGTTCGGAAGTCGTAATTGCTCAACCTATGGACTTGCCTGCGGTCGCGCGATGCCAAATGGAGGTAGCCTCGCAGCCCAACAGAGAGGCGCTCATCCGGAGCTGGATTCACCGGGCGGGGCAGACCGATGCGCTGGCAGCGCTCTGCCTCTCATTTTCACCAAATCCCAACGCGGGGGAATCCCTGGCATGGCTACGGCGCGCGGCGGATCTCGGACTCCCGGACGCACAGCTGCTTCTCGGTGCAGACCTTGAGGTAGGATTCAAGAGTCCTCCCAATAGTCACGAAGCCATGCACTGGTACCGGAAGGCCGCACAGGCCGATTTCCCTTTTGCCCAATACGAGATCGGATCCATTTATTCGGAAGGCAGGGCGAACCAACGGCAAGATTTGCCTGAAGCCTACTACTGGGCGACGCTTGCGGCCAGGCATCAATTCCAACCGGCCAAGGAACTCGCAGATACGCTCAGACCACAGCTCTCACATGATGAGCGCACACGCATCGATGGCCGCATCAAGAAATGGAAGCGCGTCGTCTCGTAGCCTATACTGTACCAAATCGATCCAGACTTACTGTGGCAGTATGCGCCTCCTAGCCAGTAGCCTTCGTCAGATTATCTCGAACATCATTCGACACTTACTTGGAGGCGCATCCACATCTCGTCTCACCCACGATGAAGGCCGTGCACAACAAGAACGTGCCGACCTAGCCATGTTGCAGATCCTTGTCCAGGAAAGTGAACGGCCTCACACCGACGTGAGCTTGTCAGCCTCTCCAGTGGAAGACGACCCCCATCCCTAAGCCCAAAGGTCGGATTGCCCCGGCTCACACGCTTCGATAGAATGGTGTCCATTGAGTTGATGAGGCACTATGCCAACCATATCGACCGTTGTCCTGCTCTACCTTCTCGGGTATCTCCCACCCGCTCCGCTTTCTCCTGGGATCGCCCCACCGATGCCCCATCTTCAATGTAAGACCTTCACCGATAGCGAGTATCTTGCGAGTGAGGAGGACATCCTCGACCAACTTAGCAACCGTGGTCGATGTATCGACCTCACAGTCTCATACGCACCATCATTGGAAGGTCCCAGTTGGTGGATGAACCCCGCTCCGACTGAACCGGCTACCGCTTCCTTTTTTGATTTCACTGCATCTCGGTAGGTCAGAAGGCTGTGAGGCTTTCCCATCACGGGACCAACGCATCTCATGCCTCAGACAGCAGCCGCTCCACAGATCCTGCCGCCATAGGAGTCTGATTCGCTTCCCCCCAGTCAAGCTCAAGTCGCACAGGAAGGCTGTATGCCTCACGCCGAATCCTTCTCCATCGCATCGAATTCCAAGCCGGGACTTTGCTATACCGTCACTCGAAGTCAGGCCAATGACTGGCAATGCACCTGTCCACATTGGACCTACGGACGAACCGAATGCGCGCACATCCGGACAGCCCAGTCTCTCCCCGCAACAAAGTCGATACATAAACCGGAACCGCCAATTGTCTATGCACATGTCCGAGAAGTGACACCTCAACCAGACGGATCGTTGTACGTCCCCCTCCTGCCAATTGGGGACCCACATTTTCTCTATACACTCTGCTTTGATCTCTATGCACACGGCGTACTTTGGGCGAGCATTCTCGAACGGTATCGGCTCCCTCGGAGTTTCAGTAGAGACACTTGCGTGGCTTTCATTGAACAGCACGGAAGAAAGATCTATCAGTTCAGCGACAATCCCGCACTCCCGCGCCACCAATACCAGATCCTCTCGGGCATTCCACTTCCCGACATTCCACGGTACCAAGAAACGCCGGTAGAGTATCACTCGCGTACTGGATACCCCCTCGATCTCTGCCGACGCTATCTCCACCCCTTATCACCCACGTAGGAACAGCGCATTCCTTCAACCTCGACACATGAGGACGTATGAACCAACCTCCCATTCCAACGATGAGGATTGAAGAATCTGGATATCTACTCCATCCGCCTTACGGAAACCGGTATGTTGCGATCCAAGTTGATCCCACTCAATGGACACACGTATGCTCCGCACGCTTCGGACCAGGCAGACCCTGCAGTTTTAGCAAACAGACAAAGTGGACTGGCGACTCCTACCGCTATGATATTTTCATCCGTCCAGAGCATCGGCAAATTGCGCTGCGATGGTTTAACGGAAGCGGAGAGGGCTGGCTCATCGCGGAGGATAAGAATGAGAGAGGGGAACGCTCCCTCCTCGACCACATTGCCCAGCTCCCAGACGAAGCGAGACGCTGGGACTTCTGTCATTTCATCTGGAGTGCGCTGTCACAAACTCGGAGGGCTGTCGTTCATACCGCAGAGGACACCTGGGAACAGGCGATCCTGCAAAAGCAAATCACCATCCGGAAACGCAATGGCCGACGGACAGCATCGATCAAGCCTCAGACAACCAGATCCACTCTAAGGCAGTCTCCCATCCTTTCTTAGTTCGACTCATCACAAATCTCAGCAATGCACACTCTCACTGCGCATAAGGCTTGCGCGATGTACTGTTTTACCGTACACTCTAAACAATGATCATTCGATCCGTGCGCCATCGTGGATTGAAACGCTTCGTCGAGCGTGATCAATCAAGCGGCTTGCGCCCAGACCTGGTGGACCGGATACGGAACATACTGACAGCTTTGATCGTCGCTGAGAATATTCGGATGTTCCGAGACGGAGCCCCTTCTGGCTGGCGAGTGCATCAGCTTTCGGGAGACCGTAAGGGCACGTGGAGCATCTCGACCTCGGGCAATTGGCGAATCACGTTCCAGGAAGAGCATGGCTATGTCGACCTGTTAGACTTGGAGGACTATCACTAATGGCACGGAGAGGAATGACAATTGGCATGACGCCTCCCCACCCAGGACGCTTCATCAAGACGGAGGTCTTGGACGAGCTCGGCTTGAGTGTGACCAAGGCGGCTGAGATCTTAGGCGTACGCCGAGCCACGTTTTCTGATCTCGTCCATGAAAAAGCGGCTCTCTCTCCTGAAATGGCATTGCGGCTGGAGAAGGCCTTTCGTCTGAAGATGGAAATGCTGCTTCAGATGCAGGCTTGGCATGACAGTACCGAGATGCGCAAGCATGCGGGAAAAATAAAAATTTCCCCATTTGTTCCCGCCTAGCGTTCGCCCGCAAGCCCCGTCGCATTACACTACAGCGCCAGATCCGGTAATCGCCTCACACGTTTCTAAGGCCCTCATTCCTTTCCCATGGATGCGATCACCTGCGTCTGCATCTTCTGACACATCGTAGGGACCTTAGCAGTCAGTAATACATCTACATGAACGTCCTCTTTGGAATAGGTCACCACCCCTATGCCTCGCGCAACCACTTTCTCGATCCACTTCCGGAACGAGATGCTGGAGTACCGCAGTGAATCCATTTCGCTTCAAGCCATGTTCTGGAGATGGCTCTGTCTCTTTGCGTTTCGACGGTGGAAAACAGAGTTCCGAGGGAACCCTGTCGGAGTTCCCGGTGAGCGGGATCCCAGGTTCCCCTGTCAAAGCTATATGCCGAGGCCGCGGGCAACTCACGACATGCCACATTGCAGGTTTCCGGACGGGCACTACCTCTGTTGGACTTGTACAGCAAATGCCCAACTTCCCAATCCCGGCACCCTGATTGCTCTCAAAGGGGCGAGCCGTACGGAGTTGAAGTCTCGCACCCAAGCCGTTCCCTCGACTCACGAGGCGCTATGAAAAAGGATTACGCCGTATCGGTCATCTTCCCTGAAGTGTTGGTCAAGCACAGCCGGCAACACATCAGAATCTCGGCGAGTAATCTACGGCTGGCTGCAAATGAGGCCCTTAAAGCCATCATGAAACGGGAAGGGATCAAAGGTCGACGGCTGACTCGCTTGCAACTGGCCGTGATCCACGCCGGCACGAGCACGATACAGGACCACGAGGCCTAAGCGAACACACCCCAAAGGCTATGGGTCTTCGTCTTCATCCCCAGTGGGGTAGCGTCCTACGCTGACAAATACTCACCCTGAGTTGCAGCGCGACGATGCTCATGCTCTGCCGTCGTCAGGAAGCCATGGCCACAGCGGACAATGACTCGTTTGGCGTTGGCATGACGATCATCGCAGCTTTTCTTTTTGCCAACCAGCTTTGTCGGCTCCTCGAGCCGAAACGGTTAGGGTACACCTTCACGAGTCTGATCCTGCTCGACGCCACGACCATCATCCTGCTGGAAATGAGCATCGGCTGGACGGCCGTGTTCTATTCGCTCGGGGCGATTGGACTCGGTCTCCTCGATATCTTGAACAAGCCCTCGCGCTTCGGTCCTTTATATCCGCAACTGTGGGGGTCCCCTGGGCCATCCAACTCCACAGAGCCATGGCGTCCGGCCGATCTTGGGCACGGACGGACACTGATGTCAGTGTGCCGAAGACAGACACCTCCTGATGGATGAGTGACGACGGATGTTTACTAACCGGATGGCGCTCACGCGCAGGGCAACCGCCTCGCTGATACCACGACGCGCTAACCGAGCACTGACACAGCCCTGAGAACCGTGACGATGTCTCTTCCATCTACTCATTCAACCGAAACGCCACAGCCAATTCTCTCTATTGGGATGCTCTCGCAACGCATTCGTCGACAACTCGCGCCGATGCTGACCAAGCAGACGTACTTGCTCCAAGCCCAATGGATCAAACCCCAGGCCAATAAGGGGCAAAAGGGCTTTTTCTCGGTCACCCTGGCGGACACAGACAATCCCAATATGGCGATTGATGCCATGATCTGGGAACCGGCGGTCATCAGGAAGGTGCTCGAACAAGGCCAACAGTTCGGCCATGACCTGCTGAGTCGGGATTCTCGAGTCGAGGTCGTCGTCGAGGCCACGCTGGGGTACTGGGCCAATAAGAACACGATCTATGTGCTCATTCACCAGCTGAGCACGATCGGCATGCTTGGATTGCGACAGCAACAACGGGAAGCAGCTCTTCGCACCCTCAAAGAGGAGGGCCTCCTTACTCGCAATGCCAGCCTTCCATGGCCACGATTCCCATTGCGAATCGGCATCATCGGCAAGCAAGGAAGTGACGCCGTTCACGATATCTTAAATGTCCTGCACAGCAGTCCGTACCGGTTTGAAACCACCATTTTCCACACTGCCGTCCAAGGAGTCGGAGCGATCCCAGGGCTTCTCAAGGCATTCCAAGATGTCGCCGCACACACCGCACCGCTCGATGTCATTGTCATGTCGCGGGGAGGCGGAAATGAAATAGATTTGGTGGCGTTTGATACCCTCGACGTCGCCCGCGCCGTGGCGACAGCCAGCAAACCCGTCCTGACAGGGCTGGGCCATCACCTCGATCGGTCGATCTGTGACGAGGTGGCGGCGAAGGCTTTGTCTACGCCAACCGCTGCCGGGCAGCACCTCGTCAGCCATTTGGACCGCATCCGCGAATGTCTCTTCACGACCCATGCAACGCTACATGCCCATACTCGACACACGTTGCTGGAATGGACTCATGCACTCACGCTCACCCGGCATGCCCTCTGGGAACGCGCCCGGACCACGATCGAGGCTCACGCGACAGCGTCACAGCACGCCCATGAGCGATTCCAGCGCGCACTCCGCGATCGCCTCGAAGCCAGCTACCAGCAAGGCAGAACCCTTCGATACGGCCTGACCGCTAGCCTGACACAAGCGCTCTCACAGTTGTCCATGGGGTACGCCTTTACACTGGTACGCCTGCATACCGCCGGACTTTCGCGCGTCGATATCATAAAGGGCGCCATCACCGCGTTCGTCCAGGCTTTGACCCTCTCAGACCCACAACATCTTCTTGCCAGAGGCTATGCCTATGTCCTTGATAATCAGGGACGGATGGTGACCTCTCGTAGGACGGTCATGGCGGGAGCGCAGCTACATATTCACATTCAGGACGGCAGGATTATCGCCACCACCCTTCACACGGAGCCTTCGCATGAGTAATGAAGACACGTCCCACCCCCAACTGCCCACGTCCTATGACGCTGCATTTAAGGAATTGGAGGAGCTTTCCGCCAGAGCCACGAAAGGCGATATCAGTATCGATGAGTTGAGCACGGCCATTCAACGAGGGAACCAGCTGTTTGCCTTTCTCAGCAGTGGCATCGCGAAGATCAAAGCTGAGATTGAGGACCACGCTCCGGACGGTATCACCCAATCCAAGCCCAATTAACCGCTTGGCATCCGATGTTCCAGGGACCATGTCCCCATTCAGAAGAGGACTCACTCAATCATGTCGAAACACCATCACACTCAATCGATCACGATCGATCAGACTCTGGATCTCTTAGCCAAGCAGTGGACGGCTGCAGACCGCGTCAGACTCAGAACCGCCCGGCACCGTCCACGCCATGTACGGGCCGCGGAACTCTGGACCCGTATTCAATCGTTGACTCAATCCACGCTGGCCCTGTTCCAACACCCTTCAGCCATGGAGACCTCGCATGGCCATCATTCTGATCGTTGACGACTATTCAGACATCCGAGCCTGTCTCCGGACGATGCTTGAAGAGGCGGGACATATCATCGTCGAAGCAGGCTCCGGCCAAGAAGCACTGCATGCCTGGAACGAAACCCACCCAGATCTCGTAATTACTGATCACTCAATGCCTGGGATGTCAGGTGTCGAGTTGATTCGCGCTTTAGGCCAGCGGCAACCGGAAGTGAAGGGCATCTTGATGTCAGCCGATCAGGATCCGCGCCCCGCGGAACCACCAGACCAGTCCCACGCGTGGCCATTCCTCCAGAAGCCCTTCGGCTTCCGGGCGCTACGACAAGCCATCGATTCGCTTCTGCTGGCTCAGCCGGCGGAACCAGCCTAGAGCATCAGCCAAGCGTCTTTCGCGCCTCTTCACCCCAGACATCTGCGTTCGTCCACCGTTCCGGTCTCCACTGCATCACTAACCCGTCGCTTAATGGGATGTACCAGGCTATGGTCGACTCAGACTTTCTGTCGTATGCACAACTCTGTCAGTTTGTGCGGGAGCAGGGACGTCTCCCACGGTTAGATGACCCGATCCCAGCCTATCGTTATGCCGGATGGGCCCTACCAATGATTTGGGAAGGGCATCGCGTGCTGCCTAGGGTTCCAAATCGATGGGGCTATCATTTAGACATACTTCACGAGAGACGGATTCCGGACGCCCCGATTCCGCAGATTGAATTTCTCCACACCCCCCATCGAGACACACTCACGCATCTGCAACGCTGTGTCACGCTCGCCGCAGAGCATCAGTCCAGCTGGACAGGCCTCACCAATCTCATTGCTTGGATTGCGTTCTCTTTAAAACTTAACCACGTCCCCCCGTCGCTCGCGGACAACACGCAAGCCGCGCTCTACCAAGCCGTCAATCTCCAAGAATTGGTACTCCACCCTTACGATTATTGGGGCGATATCATCGCGGAGGGGATCGGCCGTGGGCCGTGGGCCAATCCAAACGGGTTCTATCCGACCCCCATGAGCGTCTGTCAGCTCATCGTACGGATGATGCTTCCCGACGCCGACAGCCTCTCCCCAGCCGCACGGAACGCCTTGCGGGTCAAATCCATTGCAGATCCCGCAGGATCCGGAACCGGAAGGATGCTCCTGCTGGCATCGAACGTCAGCCTCTCGCTCTACGGGATCGAAAGGGATGCACTGGTCCGCACGGCATGTCTCATCAACGGCGCTCTCTACGCCCCCTGGCTCGCGTTCCCCTTGCCTCAAGAAATCCTCCATGGCACGGACGCGGAACATGGCCTCACAAACCAAGCCTCGCTCCTCTCAGTCGCCACGCCAATACCTGAAGAGATTTCGCTCATTCCTCCCATCAACGATGCCGTCGATCACGAGGACCTGCAGCTGGTCTTTCCTGGATGGTGAGTGAGATACGCTGACAGCACGCAACCGGTGCCGACCGACCCACCCGGTACTGGCTCGCGCTGCGAGCCAATGTGTTGGTTGTCACCCAGTGGGGAGGGAGAGTATGCGAGTCCTCGAAGCACACGGCGAACTCTGGGATGTTCATGCTCAGGGTTCTTGGATCGCCATTACAACAAACGGGGTGATAAGAACAAATGGGCATGGCGTCATGGGAGCGGGGCTTGCCAAACAGGCCGCGGACCGGTTTCCTAGCCTGCCCTCGCTGCTAGGAACCCATCTAGGCCGTTTCGGCAACATTCCCACATCGATTCCCTCCATGCGGATCATGACCCTGCCCACCAAACATCATTTTCGCACCGCGTCTGACCTCGCCCTTATCCAGAATAGCCTGCAGCACATCCAGCTCATTCTCACACGTGAACGCATCGACCGGCTGTATTGTCCGCACCCAGGATGTGGTCTCGGTCAGCTAAGCTGGCAGCAAGTCCAAGCAGCGATTGTGCACGTGGTCGATCATCGATTTCTCTTCCTGCATTCTACTGCTTGAGTTCCTGCTCATGCTTCCCTGAGCGTCGGCCATTCGCCTTCAACAGATGTGAGACACGTCCCCAGCTCGCATCTCTTCTCGCCAACTAGACGTCACCTCACGACCCATCAGTGTCTTCGTACCAGAATCGGCCTCAGGCGTGCGTCGCACGCAGAGTGAAGGATGGTCGCGTACCACCCATTCACAAGAGGGAGACTTGCCATGCGTCGTCAGGCTTACGCGGCTATCTCGTTGACGCTATTTCTCATATTACCCGCATCTCCTTCTCAAACATTGGCACAGACCAAACCGGAAGCTCCGCTCACGGGAGCATCGTGGCAGCAATGCCTCATCCACTATGCCCAAACCCTCGCCATCGATCCTGACCTCTTCCATGCGATCGTCCAAACCGAGTCGGCAGGTCACCCCTGGGCCTTGGGATGGAGCGACCAAACTGGGAGACGACACAGTTATGCTCCACGTCGCCAGGAGGATGCGGTCGCCATGCTCCTAAGTCTTCTCCAGACCGCTCCCAATGTTGATATCGGGATCGCTCAGATCAGTTCACAACACCTGGGCTGGCTGGCCAGACACCACCAAATCCAGTCTCGCGATCTTCTAGAACCATGTGTGAATCTCTACGCCTCGAGTTTGATCCTTCAGACCTCAATCCAGAAGCATGGTCGCACCTGGAGAGCCGTTGCCGGCTACAACGGGTCCACCGCGTACATTCCGGCCGTTTGGAAGCAATTCTGTCAGCGTGCGGCAGATGCTGGCTGCTCCTCCGGACGCTCGACGCCTCCGCTCCCAAGTACGCCGTTACCTCGTCCATACGACAGAGGCACCGTTGAGACGCAGCGGAATACAGGTGGCACGCCGATATCGTGGAAGATCAGTCCAGTCGGCAGTCAGCTTTCGTTTCAGAGACCTCACTTAGAAGAGACCGCAACACACACTTTTGATCTCCTGAACGTCCGCGCACTGCTAGTCGTCACCCTTGCGCTTCTATGTGGTGGGATTGGCCTGCTCCTGATCCTCGCGCTCGGTGGGCGCCTCGTGCTCTTGGCCGTCTACATCGTTCGAGAAGGGATATATATGCTTCGCCGGCAACGCGCCGCACATCATCGCCTGACAGGGTAGCGTCACGAAACCCAGCGTTCGCTCGCACTCACCGGCTTACCATGAGGAGAGGATCGCCCGTGAAGACTGCTCTCGATCAACACCAGCTCGGGATCTACGACGTTCCGCGCTACACCATCCGTCTTATCAAAGAGGCCGCATCGACGTTCCACGCCAAGACTCGGTGCCAGTCATCGGAAGACGTCTACCGATACTTCAAAGACATCTGCGAAAACCAAGATCGCGAACATCTTTATGCTCTCTTTCTCGATACAAAACATGTGCCCATCGGGATGAATCATGTGGCAATGGGCACACTCAGCACCACGATCGTCCACCCTAGAGAAGTCTTTAAATGTGCCATTCTCCTGAACGCGGCTTGCCTGGTCATCGTTCACAACCACCCGAGTGGCGATCCCTCACCGAGCCCCGAAGACCGGGCCCTCACGACTCGGATCGCCGAGGCGGGCCAGCTCCTCGGCATCGCACTCCTCGATCATGTGGTGATCGGCAACGGTAGGTATTTCTCCTTCGCGGACCACGGACCACTGACGCAACACGCTCCCACATATACGTCCTAAGATGACTACGAAGGTTCTTCCGACGTCTCACGGGCTTTGATTCGAAACGCAACAGCGGGAGGTGTCCGAACAGCTAGTTTTCGACAGACTCTGAGCCCACAGCGTGGGTTGATCTGTTGAAAGTCGAAGTGAGTGTGCGAGCACTGTGATTCTCGCAGTCGAGGCGGAACGTAAGGCTGGATCTACAGCAGGTCGTGTTGCCATCGTACAATGACAACTTCCGCCGACTCCCTCGACGGGTCACTAAGTTGGGCAACGGGATGTGCACAAGAGATTGGTCTCACTGAATACCTATTCTCCCAGAAGAAGCCCAGAAATAGCGTTCTCTGTCCCAGTATGCTGTATCCCAAGCCCCTTCCCATGATCCCCAAGCAAATTGCGCATGAAGATACAGTCCCATAGCATACTGCTAGGCTTGCCATTATCGATTTTGGCAGGGATCTTCCAATCAGATGAATCAGATTCCCACGTCCAATGGCCTAGGTCACCACCTCGCGATTGACTTGGTGCTGGGCAATACTTCTTTACAAGCGCGGCAACTTTTGGCGTCGCTCCCTCATGGAGATACTGGTAGAAGGGATTCTTCGGCTGCTTGTTCGCGATCATTGCGATGGTTTCTTTAGCACGACCTTGATTAGGATGCTGAATTTTGACCAACAACCATGCCCGAATGGCTGACAAATGCGTGGGGAAGTTAGGCGCATTGAGAGTGGCTTCGTAATAAATTTTGTCGCCGACATTCATATTCAAATACAGCTGGAGAATCGTTTGGACACCGGGAACTACCATTGTGATGGGAAGGGTGAGGAGGGTCGCGTTTAGCTTATAGTTACGGATGCCATCGGGGGACTCACCGCCAAGCGCCCTAAAAACGGCATCATCCATATCACGATCTATCGGACGCATTGTGCAGTTCTGGTGATGGCAATATCGAGGAACGTTATGTAGCCTAAGACCTTCGTCCGCCCATGGTCTATTGTGATCGAGCCAGTTGAACCATCGTTCCAACGAGCTCTTGTCCCCTGTAGTGACTGCGTACAGCAAGAGTCCCAATTCCTGGTCCGGCGAGAAGGTTTTGTGCTCCCCGCTATCTCCAGTTACAACACTTCCGTTTTCTCGATGAAGATTATTCGTCTGCGCTCGGCGAGGTGATCGCCACATCCTGCTCTCGTCTAACCCAGCTTCAGTCGTTAGCGACCGCTTTACTGCCTCACATCCTCGCTTATCTCCGGATGCGCACAACAACCCATTAAAAATGGTTGAATCTCCATCATCACAGTCGTCTGGATATACTTTGGTATCAATCGGTCCCTTGGAAGCAAAAGCAAACCCATCCGGGGCATGACATAAGTGTGCTGCGTCACTCCACGCGTCGCGGCTCCACGCCTCGTCCGCGAAGAAGCTTGGGACCACGACAAAGAGCAGAACAATTGAGTACAAGAAATGCATTTTCCATGAATAACGGTAATGTCTCATCGGAATACCTTATTCACCATATCTCAGTACGATAGCTTCGAGTTCTTCCGCGTCACTTTTCACAGCATTGTTGCAGGCACCTGTGCCCCAAAGGTCGACCTTCGTCCCTTCGAGGCGGCCGATACAATCAACGCCACTGCAGCGCGGCCCCCCGCGGTGGCGGGGTTAATCGCGAAAATAGCTGCATTTGTTGCACAGGATGGCCTATCCCCTTTGATACCTGGATGTGGCGCCACGGTAACTGAAGTAGGCTCGACCTGAATCGCGGTGACCTGACGAATAGTGACTCCGAGTGTCTGTCCTTGCTTACGTACTGCTTGTCCAGGTCCGACCTCATCGGCAATAGCGGTCCCGATTGTCACTATCACTGATATGAACAGCAGAAGTGGCATCAGCAGTCGTATGCGATAACCAAGCGTTTGTCGCCCGATTGCCAGTAGGGAAGACTTCATCGCGGATACCTCCTATAGCAGTCAACGTATAAGAGTAGTGGTTGCTACGTGTCTGAAGAATTTCAGCACTTATATAGCTGAAGCAGGATGGAGTCAAGGTAGCCCCATTCGATGAGCAAACTGTCTTCCATCGGCTGGTGGTGTTGATTGCCGTTCCTTCCTCTCGACGCAGCATTTATCAAAAGAGCACAACCATGCATGCACTTATGCGCGATCCCGTAACAGGACGATTCCGGCGGCGCTATTCCTGTTCCTCTTGTCAGATGCTTCGCGTGAATGGACTGCCCTGTCATGAAACCGGCTGTCCAGATAGCTGGATAGACACGACACGGGAATGCCGGAACTGCGGGTGCGACTTCATACCTGATTCCCAGTGGCAGCACTATTGCGACGACGCCTGCGCGGCCTGGTAGCGCTGGCCAATTCCTGCTACTCAGGCCCGCTCTAGCGGGCAGTGAGTGCGTGTTCGTGAATCCCAATCGTTCTGTGGAGGCTCCTTATGGGCGTCACAAAAATCGCGAGCACGCTTGATGGTGGCCTAACCCCAATCTGTACTTGTTGTGGTATTGCGCTCTGTTGGGACATCCCTGAATCTGAATACACCGAGCGCCAAGCCTTCTGGGATGCCTGGCGGTGTCGGGAGTGCCATCCTGATGCCAAGGGGGCACGGCGACGCTGGATTGAGCAACAACCCGTGGCTGGCAGCGGCCCATCGAGGGTGCCATGACACCTTCGATCCGTTGTCCCTTCCAACGCCGCTCTATTCCCAGACATCACCCCTTCTGGCCCCCAAATTCCAATCAGATCGACAGCGGGATCCGAACCATCTACGATCTGAGCAAGGGCATCGCCCTGTTCGGGGTGTTTGTCCCATTGGTGACATTTAACGGGGTCTGGTATAAACTGGTGTTAGCGGTTTCGGCTGGTCTAGCCTTCTTTCTCACCGCGTGGTATTTGGAAGGACGCAATGGATCTACATTGTGATCTCGACACCGCAGTTCTGATTGGCTTCAACTTCATCGGGTGGAGCCTCTTTCTCGGCGTCCTGCTTAAGGATCGCCTCACGCACTTCCAACGGACACAGACCTCGCAAGCGACGCGCTAATCCCCCGCATCCCATGTCGATGGGTGCAACACTCCTACACGCCCTCGCATCATCGTGTCCGCATCGATGCATAGTTGTCCTGTAATACAGAGACAGGATTGTAGATTACGGAGACTATGCATCTCGAACACCTGTGTCGCATTGCGCTCGAAGACCCTCACCTGGTTGAAACCGCCTTACTGCGAGATCCCTTCACCTCGCAATTTCTGAAGGACTGTCTCGCGCACCTTCACCAGGGAGATCCGAAACAACTGGCCCGTGAGTCCCACCTTTTTGCTCAACTCGCTAAAGGCACACTTCGACTTGACCCTCCCAGCTAGTCTCTCAATGGCTCCGCCGTCACCACACCCGCTCGCACTTCTGCTCCGGACAGGAGTGGAATGCGGCTTTACCGATCTCGTCGTCCGCGCATGCTATGTCCAGATCGCGGCGATTGCTGACCATGCCCATCGGATGGCGTGGTTCGACATCTTCTTCTCGCAGTGGACCACGTCCTCCCGGGTTCCTTCGTGCCTGCACCCCCAGCTCCGACGCACCGCGTTGATCATAATCGACGCGCTCCGATGTTCCTAGGCCAGACAGCTTCCCCTCAACACGTGGCCCGCTCCGCGGGCAGAGCGGAATACGTCGTGGTCTTACGTGGCAGACCCTACTCACCGAATCGTTCATGGCAGGGAGGCCCTGCCCTTAAGGACGTAGAAGACTGCTCTTCAGGCTTCTTAACGACATACACATATTCTCGAGGGGAGTCTGCATGAAGCAACGCTGGACCTTTCGTGCCTACCCGACGGAGGAACAAACATTCCAGTTGGCGCGGACATTCGGCTGCGTCCGTTATGTCTGGAACTGGGCGCTGGCGCTCCGTCGTGACGGGCTCGTGCAGCATCGACGCAGGATTGGCTATGCTGAAACTGACGCGCGGCTGACGCAGCTCAAAGGTCACCCCGAGACTGCATGGCTTCGGGAGGTGAGCAGCGTGCCCCTGCAGCAGAGCTTGCGCGATCTCCAGTTAGCCTTCGTGAACTTCTTGGAGCACCGTGCGGCTCATCCGACATTCAAGCAAAAATCCAGGCGTCAGTCAGCTAACTATACACATCGTGGCTTTCGGTTTGATCCACTCACCAAGACCCTGACCGTTGCGAAAATAGGCAGACTGCACATACGCTGGACGCGCGACTACCTGCCGATGCCCTCCTCGGTCCGAATCATCAAGACAACGACTGGCAAGTACTTTGTTTCGCTGGTCGTGGAGATAGAGCCCCTAGACTGGCCCAAGTCCGGCGAGGCTGTCGGCGTTGATTTTGGCTTGACGTCTCTCGCAACGCTGAGCAACGGCGACAAGATCGACAATCCACACCACGCTGAACGACGCCAGCACAGGCTGACTCTGTTACAACGGCGTGTTTCACGGAAGCAGAAAGGCAGCCGGCGGCGGAGCGTGGCACTGCAACGGCTGGCATTGCTGCATGAACGAATTCGAAACGCGCGATGGGATGCCTTACACAAGTTCTCCACCAATCTAGTGAAACGGTTCGACCGGATCTATTTGGAAAATCTCCACATCCGCGGCCTGGTGAAAAACCACCACCTAGCTCGAGCATTGAGCGATGCAGCGATCGGTTCAGCCTGTCGCTTGATCGAAGCGAAGGCGTCACGATACGGAAAGGAGGTCGTCACAATCGATCGGTTTTTCCCGTCGAGCAAGACGTGCTCGGGCTGCGGGCACGTCGTCGATAAATTGCCTTTGATGATTCGTGCATGGTCGTGTCCATCGTGCGGGACCGCCCATGATCGGGATATCAACGCCGCACAGAATATCTTGGCGGTTGGACAGACCGTGTCAGCGCATGGAGCTGGGAGAAGTACTCGCCGTCTTCCAGGACGACGAGCCACCTGGCGTCGAAGTGCGAACCCCTCTCGGTGATCAGTTCAGACACGAGGGAATTCCTGGCATTCAAACCAGGAAGGATGTCAACTCCCACCGAAGGAGCTCATATGTCAGGCAAGCGCGATTTGAACTTCAGTTTGTATTCCGGAAGACTGACCCATCCACCAGAAATGATGCAGTACAACACCGGACACGGCCATATGCTTTGTTTCTCCCTCGCCATTCATTCGGATGCCCCCTCAGACAAAATCGACAATCCCATGTTCCTCGATGTGAAGGTCACCGGAGCTTCACCGGAACTCCATCAACACATGAGCGTCGGCCAAGAGGTACGCGTCCGTGGGGAGCTACAGTCACGAACGTTCAAGAAACAAGACCGCATCCAACGGACCTACTATCTCCACGTGAAACACCCCTCCGACCTCGAATTCCTGTCGCGGCCGAAGGACAAGACGACGACCTAATCACCACACCCACGGATTCACATCCACGCGACGTGCCCATCCAAGTCTTAACAAGGAGTGTCTCATCATGACCACTGCCCAAATCACGCACGCCCAGATAGCCCGCGCCCTGTACGAGGCCCACTCCTCCGTGGAGTGCCTCTCGATCGAGGATCTTCGCGAGCTGCAGCTTTCTACTCTCGGTTCCCATGCCAACTCTGAGACATCCTGGCTTCCCGCACTTCCAGACCGCGTTCTCGTCACCACCGAGGCGGAAGAGGAAGAAGCCATCACCCTCATTGATCACCTCTTTCAGGCCCATATGGACGCCTGGTCCCTGAAGGACCGCGATCAGGTCTTCTCCCGAGGCACCAGGTTCGACGACGAGAATCCCGCCCCCCAATACCCGCTCATCACGAAGAGCTCTCGCCGGACATCGGATCCGTCCTTCATGGTCCTCCCAGACGGGCGAAGGGTACTCCAACTCGATGCACAGCGGTTGCTAACACTCTGTGGCATCCAAGAGGTGCTACTCCGAAAAGAAGTTCGACCAGGTGCATTCGCACGCGCCGGTCGAGGCAAATGTCCCTCCTGCCACGGCTTGCATCTGACCACTCCCCAATCAGCACAGGCCACCCCAGCGCGCGCATCAGGAAACGACCTCGTTTGCCCCAGGTGCAAAGTCAGCATTCAGAGCAACTATATTCAGGAGGATGCCGATACCCTGAAATGCCTCTGCTGTTCGCACCGAATTTATCGAGAACATGCCCCCGAGCTGCCCGGTCTCGATGCCGAGGATATCGCGCAGAACGAAGAACGAGTTGCGCGAGCCTGCTATGTAGACCACGGCCAGCAGGCCGAAGCTGACGACGACGCCCTCGATCTCGACAGCGGCCAGGACAGCGAGGATCTGTTCGACGACACCACGCAGATCGACACGTTTGAGTATCTAGATTATGAGTCTTCCCATGAGATTGCCCAAGACGACATCCCGAACGACGAGAGCGACGTGGACTTGCCTGATCTGCAAGACAAGCTCCACGCACCGGCTTATGCCCTGTTCTGTCAGGGCCGTCACCCACTTCGACAGGCCCTCCTCAACCAGGCCATCCTCGAGCTCGACGCCCACGACAATCGCATGCCGGTCTGGGTTGCGGCCGGGCGTATCCTCACGTCCACCCCACACCACCTCTCTCCGACCGACGCGCAGGCCATCACAAGCTGGCTCCATGGGCTTCCACAAGAGGACCTCGCCATCCTGGCTGGCGATCCCAACGCCAGCAACGAACGCTTAGCGCATCCGGAACCCGGGTTGTTCTTCCCAACCGATCAACTCCTGCTACCATTGATTCGCTTCTTCGGACACAGTCTGAAACGCTTTCGAAACAAGGAGGCTGGCTGCCGCATCCTCGCCGCGGACTATGGGCTGACAGAATCCGCGCTCAAACACATCGCCATGGCCTACGGGCAACTCCCAGCCAACCGCGAGGCCGCCCACGTGCCTGCAGCCTAGTCTCACCCTTAGTGATACGGCAGTGCACATCCCTCCGCTCAACCATGTGAAGGAGTCTTTTCATGACCTATGCTCACGTCGAACTCGTTGGCCGTGTCGCGACCACTCCCGTGCGCGCCTCAGTCGGCGCACGCAGGGTAACCAATCTCCGCGTCGCGATCGACCGGCCTATTCAGACCACTCGTCCTGGACACACTCCACCACTGTTTCTCTCCGTTTGCATCTGGGACCACACACTCGACCACCAGCTCCCCTCCCTGACGAAGGGCCAAACAGTCAAGGTTACAGGGCGCTTGGATACCCGCACCTCCTCGCACACCGGACTGACGTATACTCATATTGTCACCGACCACATCGAACTGATGCCACCGGCGATACACCGACAGGCTGCCTAAGCCCCGGCCGGCGGCAAGGCAAAAAAAAGGGGAGCACTTCCGGGAAGACGCACTGAGTTCCAAGGAACTCGCGTCTTCCACAACGAAGTGTCTCCCCTCATGTACTGGTGTCGGTCCTTACATGGGGCCATGCGTAAGGAGTTCTAGTCCAAAACTACCATTCCCACGCTGTCCCATACAATGCGCGATGAGCCTCATAGAGCGCATCGGCAGCTTCTTCACGAACCTGCTTCAGCGAGTCCTGAGTGACGCCCGTCCGACAAAGCAGCTCATCTCGAAGCGGGGCTTCAAGGGCTTGCGCTCTCTCCCAGACGCCTGTCACGAAGGCGGCTTCATACGTCTCAGGGATGCAGCTCGATCCGTGTATGTGTTGGACAATCTCGTTGATGATGGTGTCGATCACATTCATGAAAGCCTCCAGGCATAGTTGACAAGGGCACAGAGAGAGGCGTGCGCTCCAAGAAACCACGCGCTCCCTCTGCTGCTCCCCTATCGACACGGGCACTAGGCACTCGCGGCTCGAAATACGTCCGGTGAGACACCAAACGACGGGGCCAAAATTCTGACACCCGCGCTGGCAACTCGGAATCGTCTCAATGCCAGCCGACATGCTAGCTGCCACTTCTGTATCTTCGTCGATACAGACGGCACGACCAACATACGTTCCGGCTGAGCCAATTCTGCCGGCAATTCCGACTCTGGGAGAAACGCGCGCAACTCCTCGGTCGACGTTCGCATCAGCCAACGTGCGATTTCCTGTTGCTCTGCGCGACCCAGCCCCCGGCACGATTCCATGAGTGTGGACGCCACGGCCCAAATCATATCAAGCCGCTCCCCACTCAGTCGTTCACGCATCGTGCCCTCTAATAGTGCGCAACGAAGGGGCTTGACCGTCCAGTCTTGCCAAAAGCGATTCTGCAAGGTCATCAGCTGATCTACAGGATCTTCCGCGCTCTCCATATCCTGCGTCTCAAAGTCCTCAACCACACTGCGTTGAGTCTCCTCCTCGCCGGTCATGCTGCTCGGCACGATGTCCTGTTCGTCATCGTCTGCTGATTCTTCAGATTCGTCTATCGGCCCCACAAGCGTTCCGTCTCCGTGATCCTCCAGCTCAAGATCCGATTCCACATCGACCGTCGCACTCGGTTTGCGTCCGAGTTCGACACGCCACGCGCAAATCAGACAATGCGCCTCTTTCAGATCTAACTGATGGACACCGACCGTCATCATGGACACCACCACAGACGACGAGCCACAGTCGGGACACAGCGGTGTATCGACTGTCGCATCGGTCGCTTGAGCAGCACGTGTCCCACGAGGAGCAGGCACCGTGTAATCCAGTTCGGCCATGTCTTCCCACGTCTCACCACGATCGTCATCGTCGTCGTAACGATTTTCGAACGGTGTGCGAGCGTTCAACATCTTGGCATTGCGCCGTTCAATATCGGTCAAGTCTGCCAGGCGTGCGCGCAGACGAGCCCATTGTGCTGGATGCACCTGATAACGTGGTTTTTCCAGCTCCCAGATTAGTCGTTGCAGGTCCTCCAGAGCGAGTCGTTCCCAGGCATGCACCAAGCGACCGTGATCTGCAGCGATTCGTTGGAAATCTTGAACCACTACCGAGACGATCGCCTTTGCCATCTCCGAGCGAACCAACGTTGCATCCACCACGGGAGTCCGGCGAGGGGCTGCACTGAGAAGTCCACGTAACGTTGCATGCTTCGATGTCAGATGGGATGTCGTCATGATGAGATCCTTTCATGTCATGGTATATGTTGTGATGTGTTGATTTCAGACGTGCTTCGTGGCGCATTCCAACAGCATCGTGCGTGACATGCCGTCCCATTGACCACCCTCGACCCAACTGCTAGAGTTGGCGCCGTGTTCAGTCACTCTGAGAACACCATGAGACTCACGCCGGAATTAGAGATCACCCGTCAGCTCTCCACCTTTGTGAACAGCCGCCAGGAGCTACTCATTGCCAACGCGCGTTTTGTGGGATCACGTGAATTCTGTGCACTGGAAGGATTCAGCGAACGAGTGCTCTCTCAGGTCAATCATCTCACCCAAGCGCTCTCACTCACCGAACAGGAACAGGCCCTCGCTCGAGACATCACAGACGCAGTTGCCGCTTTGTCTCGCTAATCACTTCCAACGAGGTCCAATCGCTTTGCGGCATCAGCACGAAATGATCCGCTCTTGCCTTCGACCATTTCAGCGCCCCAGCCTCGATCAGTAATTCAAAGCGATTCGCCAGATCGTTAAATGCCAATTGCAATGCATCGCCGGATCCATGCAGATCCACCAGTACCAGTTTGCCGACAATTCGCATGTCCACACTGACTGCTTGATTTGTGTACATGGACGCCTCCGGACACCTGACGGCAGCATCTCGCGATCCTGCGTCACGTGCAGCATGTTTAGAATGTGTGTGTGATGTGATTGAACGGTGATCGGAGCGATACGTAAACGGCAGCTTACGTACCACCGATGGAGTTAGGAGACGAGACGGAAGGACTCAACGCAGCGAACTCGCGTCAGCGAACCCTATGGCACAGCTGTTCGAGCTGTTTGCTCAAGAGCCCGGTCTCGATCAGTATCGCGTGAGCGACACAGACACTGAACCGCCGGCGGACAAGGTACACGCATCGTCATACAAACCTCCTTAATGAAGCATGGGCACATGGCTCATGCATGGTGAAGAGGATCACGCCAAACATCCTGTCTTCAAGTCTCTTTGCCTACACAGGAAGCAAGGAGAACGTTAGACCTGGAATATGGCGTGAACCTAACGTGGACCGATCGATGGAATTGAAAGATGGAGCACTGACAGAAGAGAAGCAATCTAGCTGTGATGATCACTCACAAGGACTAGACTGCGGATGCAGAGACGTTGTACCGAGTACAACGCAAGAGAAAGGATGGTTCGGCAAAGCCTACGAAAAAGAATATGTGCTCATGGTATCCAAGACCGAATAACGAGTCAAGCCCTCGACGTCCGCCTGCTACACAAGATTGGATGGTCAGGATATTCGTGAACTTAATAGGCGGACTTTGCACAACAAGTCGCAGTCACGACGAACGGATCGAGGAAGGGGCGATGATGAGGGAGACATTTGAACGAACTGAAGGGGAAGAAGTCATTGGCAGTCTTGGCGACCAGTTAGTGGAAGCCAATGCGACCATCAAGGCGTTACGTGGAGCTCTTCTCTACATATCCACGGAATTGCAGAAGTCACTGACAAACCAAGCGAGACTGACCGCGAGGGTGAGGGAGTTGACCACGTACGTGAGACAAGATGGACCCAATATTGGTTAAACACAGCCACCGAAGCAGGAAGGCTTAGTTCAGCAGACTCACGAACATCCACGATTCCTTCACTCCCCATCCTCACCGGTGCGACCGCCCAACCTCCTCACAGGTGTCCCGAGGCGCTCAGGATGAGCGCAGGTCGGGCAGCTGGGTTGTCCATTCTATCAGCCATCGAGGAGGTCCTATGCCCCAAGCACCGGTCGCTCTCCATGCCAGTCGCAGTGGCAAGCCTGCGTCGACCCGCGCGCTCCTCCTCATCGAGCAATTTCGGACCGCGCTCCAGGACGAACTCCAGAGTCGCACCCCTCGGCAACGTCAGGAAACTATCTGCGTCCCGCTCACAGACGGGCAACGGCAACACGTCACTGGGCGAACACACTACTATCTCTTTCAATCTGAGCCGATTCCGGCCAACCTCGTTGAAGACACGAATCCTTCCCTGGTCCTTATCAGCCAGCGCATTCCCTGTCGAATCGTTGGCTTTTCCCCAGACGGCCTCGCCTTAGCGTTCGAGGGCGAAGCCCCGGAGACGATCCCTTCGGCACATCTCACCTTCGACTCAGTCCGCTTGCTGCAAGCCCTCGACAAACGTCTGCAATCCATCAGCCACCAACCGGACACCTTCGGAACCGCCCTCGCTCTCAAGGCCTTTGATCCTGATGCCATCGCCACGATCACTGCTCTCGACCGCTTGCCGGAAGCCTCAGGCCTCAATCCCGAGCAGGCGCAGGCCTATACCAATGCCCTCGAACGAGATCTTCTATTTGTCTTGGGCCCTCCTGGTACCGGGAAAACCGCCTTCATCACCGCCTTGAGCCAGGCCTTGTTGGCGCAGAATGGGCGAACCCTGATCTGCTCCCCGACCAATACGGCCATCGACAACATTCTGGAGCATCTGCTCAGCCGATCTCCCGATCTCGCCATCGATCAGGTCATTCGTATCGGCACCCCCAGTCCAGACAGCAGTGATCAGTGCCAAATGGCCAATCTCGAGACAGTTGCGCTCACCCACACACTGCCGCTCGAAGAACGCGCGAAGACCCTTCGCCGCCAATTGCAGGACTTGGATCGAGACATGCCGTACCTCGCTCACAGCGCCGACTCCGCCAAACGACTGGACACTCACTGGCGAGAATTACAGACATTGCGCGAGCGGCACCAGATGCTCCACACGGATGAACGCCGTCTGCGCGGACTCATCACCGAGCGCGCAATGACCATTCAAGAACTTGAAGGCGAGCTTCGAGCCTTCAATGCCAGTCCTGCCTTCCGTCGTCTCTTCGAGCACGGCAACAAAGCACGGATCGTCAACGACCTTGCGTGTTTCCGAGACTACCAGGCTGCCGACGAAATTACGCTCTGGTCCCTGCAATCTCAGGTGCTCCACTCACAGGTCCGGATCGACACCCTCAATCGCGTCATGGAACAATTCCGCCAGGACCACCAATTGCCGGATGCCCCGTGGTCACCCGAACAACTCTGCGCCCTCCATGAGGCCATGCAGGGCATCCGACATGATCTACAAGGCACCCTCGATCGCCTTGAGAACGAGATCGCTCAGATTGAACAGGCCCTCGTGCGCCGTAGCAGGATCGTTGCGACGACCCTGACCCGGACCTACACCTCACGGCTACTCGACGATCAGCGTTTCGATACCGTGATCATCGACGAGGCCAGCATGGCCCTGGCCCCAGCCCTATTCTGTACCTTGGCGCTGGCCACCTCGAGGGTGATCATCGTGGGAGATTTTCTGCAACTGGCGCCCATTGCTTCGGCCAAGACACAGGCCACCAAACACTGGCTGGCCAGGAGCATTTACGATATCGCACAGATCACCTCAGGACGAGATCCTCGTGTGGTGCCCCTCAGCATGCAGTACCGCATGCATCCCGACATCGCGAACGTCAGCCGTCGTCTCTACGCACGCGCTGGGCTCAGCTATGTCTCCGCCCCGTCCACGTTGACGGACCGCGGCCAGACCGCTGAGGCCGCACCGGCACCAGGACATTCCCTCATCTTCTGCAACACCGAACCTGCTCACCCCGTCACTGTTCGGGACGCAAAAGGCTCTCCTTTCAACCTCTATCACGCACTACTTGCAATCCGCTTGGCGCAACAGGCCCTCTCCACGCCCGGTCATTTGCCGACCGTCAGCATCATTTGTCCCTATCGCGCCCAGGTCAACCTCATCGAACGACTGTTGCGCCTGGAAGAACTGGATGAGCTGGTGCGCGTGGGCACCATCCACCGTTTCCAGGGACGGGAGAGCGACGTCGTAATCTTCGATACGGTCACGACGGAGAATGCCACCCGATCAATGTTAGGCTGGGCCTATGACGATGCGGCCCCGCACAAACTGATAAATGTCGCCCTGACCCGGGCCAAAGGCAAACTGATCGTCATCGGACATCACGGGGCACTCGCCACCCTACAGCACGGGCCTCAGCCGATTCTGTGGGAATGCATCGAAGAAGCCAATGCCAATGGGTTGCATCTCGACGCGACGACCATTCTCCAGGCCATGACCTTCTCGCTACATGACAGTCCCATTGAATCGGACGCAGTCCTCTCCCGGGTGTTGGCACGTACCACCGCCTCGCGAGGACAGCTCAAGCCCGTGCCATCACGTCTCACATCCCTCGTCCAAGCCTCCTAGCCAACACCCCTCGCACAACGGCCGCCGCATTCTCCGCCGGCAGCATGACAACTGCCGGTGTTCGTGACCGACGTCTATCTCCATCCGATGAACGGCCACGCCCACATCCAATAGGAGGCCCCTCATGGACACCTCACCCACTCCTCGTCCGCTTACCTATGATGAAAAACGCGCATCGGAAGCCGCCTTTCTCGGCCTCCCCGCGCACCCCTCGTGGACGCAAGGTGCTCAACGCATCTATGCCCAGATTACGCAGGCTCTGGCCAAGAAGCAGCCACCGACGGATTTGTTGCACGAGGGCCTATGCCCACGGCAATTCTCTCTTCCTGTCGTCAACGAGACCACCAACTTGACGCCAGACCGCTGCCAAGTCTGGCACCTCTCACTGCACGCCCCAACCGAACAACACCTATTCGTGCTCGATCCACAGCATCCCATCAAGGATGTCGTACAGACGATCGAGACCAGGTGGCCAGGTCGCGCCTATCAACTCGACCCCGTCACCTGCGGCGTGTTCGCACTTCTCAACATTCCGCAGGAAGCTTTCAATCAACATCCGGAGCGACAGATCATCCATTCCCTTATCGCACCGGCTCGCCCGTCATCGTCCACGTAAGACACGGCCCCATGACTCCGTCTACCAATTCACCACAGCGCGTACCCGCACAACGCACCAGGCCGCACGAAGGCCCGCGCAGCGGGCAGGCATCACAGCGTCACGATTCAGGCACATAGGGTGCTTGAACGAATCACGTGTGCAGGAGGTAACTATGAATACATCCACCCAGACTCCACAGGAAATGAAGAAACCGTATCGCGACACCAATAAAATCGAGATCGCCGGTCAGCTCGGCCAGAATCCCGAGATCGTCGCGTTAACCTCTGGCCGGATAATCGTTACCGGCTCATTGGCCTCTCACCGGAACTACGTGAAGGATGGCCAAACGGCCAAGAAGACCAACTGGGTGCCGTTTACATACCGTGGCGACAAGCCCGAAGAGTTCGCCAATGCCTTACGGAAGGGCGATCAGGTTCTCCTCCTCGGTACCCTCGACTACCGTGAATGGATTGATGAGTCTACACAAACCAAGCGGTCCACCTTGGAAGTCGCCGCGTTCGAGTACAAACTGATCCGCGAGGGCAAGCATCATTAAGACAGTGCGTCGGCCTGCCACCGGGACTCAGATCGGCCCTCGCTGACAGAGTCCCGGTCCCGGCCATGTGGGTAGACGATCCCCACACATCGATCGTCGCCCGTGGATTCTGCGGACTAACAGAATCATCCCTCTCAGTGTAAGGCGTTCAGGAAGGTAGGCTTTGAAGCAGCCAGGCGGGTTGGAATCCGCTTCCCTCTAAGGAGTAGTCAACCGCCCCTCCCCTAAAGGAAGGAGCTTGCAGAAAGGATTCCCGGCAAGCTCGAGGTTGACCAGATCAAGAATGGGTAGGTCCCAATCTACGTTGCAACTAGAGCTAAAGAACCGACCCTGGGATGCTTCCTCAGTCCCAGGCACTCGAAGGCGGCGGTGCAGACAAGGCACGGGTGGCTACGAAACGGCCCCGCCATCCACGCTGGGTTGCAACATGGTCGAGGGGAGATGTGCCGCATGGCACACGTCACCGCCGAAAGGCGAGAACAAAGGAGTAATCCAATTCAATCACAGGTTTTTGTGTTGAACAGAGAAGGACAGACACTGATGCCCTGCCACCCCGCCAGGGCCAGGCAACTTCTCAAAGAAGGACGGGCTGTCGTCCATCGCGCTGTACCTCTGGTGATCCGTCTTAAGAATCGCACCGAAGCCATCGTGCAGCCGGTGCGCCTTAAAGTCGATCCAGGCAGCAAGGCTACGGGCATGGCGCTGGTGCGGCACCAGCCCCCAGCCTCTATTACCGTGCTGAGCCTTTTTGAGCTACAGCACCGTGGTCGCCAGATCAGTGAGTCACTGACAGCCCGCCGTCACATGCGTCGTCGGCGCAGAGGCAACCTGCGCTACCGCGCACCCCGCATTCTTAATCGCGTTCGCTCTGCCGGTTGGCTTCCACCCAGCCTACAGCACCGCATAGATACCACGCTGGCCTGGGTCAAACGCCTTCAACGCTTTGCCCCCATCAAGGACATCAGTTGCGAACTGGTACGCTTCGACATGCAGGCGATGCAGAATCCAGAAATTTCCGGCACCGAGTACCAGCAAGGCACGCTGGCTGGTTACGAAGTTCGAGAGTACCTGCTGGAAAAATTTGGCAGGCAGTGCGTTTACTGCGAGGCCAAAGACACTCCGCTACAAATTGAGCACCTCCAACCCAAGGCACTGGGCGGCAGCAACCGGATTAGCAACCTGGTGCTGGCGTGCCAGTGTTGCAACCAGAAGAAGGCTGCGCAGCCGATCGAAATCTTCCTGGCTCACCAGCCCGAGACACTGCGCCGTATACAGGACCAGGCCAAGCGCCCGCTCAAGGATGCGGCAGCGGTCAACACAACGCGCTGGGCTCTTGCCCAGGCGCTGCACTCAACCGGCCTACCGGTGGAGTTGGCCTCGGGTGGTCTCACGAAGTACAACCGCCAGCGCCTCAATGTGCCCAAGACTCATGCCCTCGATGCAGCGTGTGTGGGCGAGTTCAGCGTGCTGAAGGGCTGGCAGCGAAACACCTTGGAGCTTCGCTGCACGGGGCGCGGAAGATATCAGCGCACCAGGCTCAGCAAAAACGGCTTTCCGCGTTGCCACTTGATGCGTCACAAACTAGTCAACGGCTTTCAAACCGGGGATCTGGTCAAGGCCAACGTGCCCTCGGGCAAGAAGTCAGGAACCTACCAAGGGCGCGTAGCAGTACGCGTCTCAGGCAGCTTCAACATTTGGACCGGCAAAGAATTCATTCAAGGAATTTCGTATCGATACTGCAAACTGGTTCAGCGTGGCGATGGGTACGGATACTTTATGCAAACCCTAATCACACACCCCAAAGAGGCCCGAGCACGTTCGATGCACATCGTGCTATCCCCTACGCTTTGAGCGGCGCAGTTTCTTGCACACCTGACCGCCTCCCCGTTCCCACCTTTGGTCTTTCCCCTAGCTCTGGAGACCACTATGCAGAACGCTCCGATCCTTGCGATTATCATCTGCGGGCTCTTCGTCGGAATCAGTGTCGGCCACCCGTTCCTCCGCCGAATCTTGCACAACAAAAGACGACGGCACTATCAACGCCACCCACTCTCCCTCGAACTCCGACACCTCGCCCCTGTCTACCGTCCCAATCGGCATCGCTCCTGACCGCACGCGTCAGGGGCTGGAATCTCCTGCTGGTCCTGCGGGCAGAGTCCTCGCTCGATGACCTTAATGGAGGTGTGTATGTCCAAACCCGCTGCGGCTAAACGGTATACCTTCCCGAGCCCCATGAGTGTGGGAATTGCTCTGACTGCCCTCATCCGTGCCTACGGGTATCATTGTCATTCCCCGGAACCGTATTCCGCACATTCGTGTACCTACCTCGTCGAGAATCCGCACGATACGGCCGATACGGGCGGGTACACGATCACCCGAAAAACAGCGAGTGCAGAGGAGTACCTGCTAACAATCCACCGCGCCACTGCCCCTCATATGCGGACGCTCATCGAACGGGCACGTAACGAGGCCGCAGCACAGTCCAGCATTCAAATCGTGTCATCGCGCCGCGCCAAGACACAGGCGGCCGCTTAACGCCGAGACACCCGTCTCACGCCTCCACTGTGCAACTTCTCGTGATCAACCCACACTGCGTCTGGATCGCCCCACCCTAACCCCAGGCCTCCTGACGGAGGGATTATGCACTCTACTCGTCCGCTTCTGATCGGACTCCTCTGTTTCCTGCTGCTTGTCGTCACCAAAATGTCTTGGGCACAGTCCCAATCCATCCCGCCCATTCCAGAGGAACCTTCAGACACTCAGTTAGTGGACGAAGATGTGAACATCGCCACCGGCTTCTATGTCCGCGACTATGCCGTAGGCGGATCTCGCACGGTCAATTACCGGACCGCCAGACAAATCGTGAACGTTCTCCACAATGAATTCGAGAACACTGTCGTGGAGACTCTGGCAGCCCCACTGTTCTACTGGTTTGACCGCGATGGGACCGGCCAGTTCTCCATGTGGATCGAGGCTCAAGGCACCGGGTGCGTCTGTGATGTCCGCCCCTACGCCGATTCGTCCCTGACCGTGGCTCCACGGCTGCCGTGAGATGCGGCCATCCCCATAGGCCCGCTGCGCGGGCAGGTGATCGTCAGGTGTCACCCAGGAGGTCCACCATGATCCCACACCACACCCAGGCCCAGCGTGCAAGCGAGCAGGCTCGACGGCTTGCCGACACATTCATCGGTCGACTAACACAGTCCGGATACACGGCCACCGTCGGTGCCCCAGTTAACTACGGTCACAAGGTATCGCTCGCTCATCCCTCCCTTCCCCACACGCTGCACGCGGTCCTCTATGTGGGCAAAGACAAGACCTCGTTCGTGAAGGAGGGCAAGAACTGGCCGGATGGTTTGTACGATGTGCTACTCCAAGAGTTTCATACGCTGCAGCTCCCACACCCCATGCCTCTGGTGGCTCCCATTACACAGGCAGCAGGATCGACTGTTGCCTACGTCGATGGCTCCTATTGCGAGCAAGACCACAACGCGCACATTGGCTGGGCTTTCGAAATTTGGCGCGAGGGCCAATCCATCGACGGCCAGGCCGGCTCCATCTCACACCCAGACGCATTGAGTCTTCGCAACGTGGCCGGGGAGTGTCACGCGGTCGAACAGGTCCTAGAATGGTGTCGGGCTCATGACTGCACGGACATCGAGATTCGGTTTGACTACACCGGCCTCGCCCATTGGGCGAACGGCACGTGGCGGACCAATGCGGTCCGGACACAACGCTATCGTGAGCGAGTGGCATCCTCCGGAGTCCGCATCACATGGACCAAAATCCAGGCGCATAACGGAGAGTACGGTAATGCACGCGTTGACTTCTTCGCGCGCCACGCAGCCACCAATCATGTCTTTTTTCCAGAGTTACCACTCTCCATTTTGCCTCCACGCTTGCGCCAATCACAGGTGACACCTGCCCCTGGCCAGTAATACAGCTGTCGATGGCTGAGTGACTCCACCGCCAATTCGAGGCAGACCCCTCCAGTCCAGGCCCGCTACGCGGGCAGGCCGCCTCGGCACGATCACTCGCATGAATCACGCTGTAAAAACACGTCTGTCGGGAGGCTGTTATGCGCATGCTCGCTCTTGTGATGCTCATCCTCGTTCTCGGGGTTCATTCCAATCTTGTGAAAGCGGAGGAGATCACCCCTAACACCCTCCCGACCATCGAACCCACGCTCATAGAGATGCCGTTTGTCGAAGGACAAGGTGCGAGCTATCCCGTGTCGGACCAGGCGCGCGCCTGTCGTCTGGCGTTACCCAAAGCTCAACTAGCCCTCGCCAAAAGCCACGCGCACATGCTCAGGACGCTGGCAGTACGCCCGACCTCCGATCCGATCATCGACATTACGAACCACTATGATCGCTATACTCGCATCTGTACGGTCACCATTCGTCTCACCTGGCCCACGGTGTACACCTACCCTCCGGTGAAGCTGGCCACAGATTACCGCGTGCCGACGCCCTAACCCGTCGATACCCAAGCCTCATAGAAACGCTCTACGCAGCTGAACTCTTCGAGGAGGTCCTGTGAAACGAGTCGTGCTCGTATCGGGTAGTCGCGACTTTCCCTCCAAGGAATTGATCATGGACGTGATGCGGAAGTCGTTCTGTGCGGGCGATTGTCTGATCCATGGCTGTGCCAGGGGAGTCGACTCGTGGGCAGAAGAAGCCGCACGTTCAGCCGGAGTGCCCGTGTCCCGACGTCCGGCAGACTGGGACCGATATGGCAAATCAGCTGGTATGCTCAGAAATTCTGCAATGCTCCACGAAACCCTCGAGGCGCCGTCGTATCTGATCCTGATTTTCTGGGATGGCCGGTCGCGCGGGACGAAACACATGATCGATGCCTGTCAGGTCAGAGGAGCCACGTTCTCTGTCGTACGTTCATAGGAACGCAGGGAAGTCCCTGCGACACACACTGGCACCAAAGGAGATCGCATGGGCCGCACTACACCGCTCTGTCCCCAGTGTCAGGAAGTTGGCCCAGACACGGTGATCGAACACTCGACTCTCGGTCTCATCCAATATGAAACATGTCGAGACTGTACATTTCACAATCTCTCTCGCACATCCTCACAGGGACAATTTGTCATGAGCTGCTATGCGAAGCAGGATGAGCTAAATCGTGACCGCTATGCGCTCCACTATCTCACCTGTGTGCGTGGCATGAAGTACCAGATGTATCAGATCTCCACGGCGTACCCGCGGTACACCCTGACACGACGCGGCCAAAGCGGCCGCACCTACGATAATGCGCACTATGAGTTTTGGTGTAAGGTGGAAACGCTCATCGAGCACCTGTTCACACCTTGCTCGGATGGACCTCCGCAGCTGTCTCCGTTCCCGTAACCCCGTCCTGCATCTCCCACCTGCGGCTCGCTACGCTCGCAGGGTCCGCTTCCTGTGACTGTTCACCACAAGGAGGTCCCCATGAGACACACCGGCTTTCATTTGCCCATATCTGAAACCTTGAAACTGCGCACGCTCCGTCATGTAACGGAGCAGCAATCCGTCGATACCTTGGCTCGCCTCCGTGCACAGGACCGAGAGATGGATAAGAAGGACGTCGGCGCCATTGCCCGCGCGATCCGAGCTGGACAGTCGCGCATCACACTGTGAAGTCTTACATCACCTTTGTTTTAGCGTAGCTGTCTTCTTCCACAAGAAGACAGACAGCGCACGGCGGACAGTACCAATGGCCATGGCGATCCTATCGTCGCGGTGCTGTCCGCGCTCTTCTCCACGTCGCTCCCGCACAAGCAGAGGCCTTCGGCAGGGGCTCGCGACGACGCTCGCCGCTACGCCTACCTACACATTCCTCTGCTACTGCCCCCTGGAGTCTTCTGCCATAGTCATGTGGCTATTAAGTATGCGCTCGCGTGCTTTCCGGAATGGTTCACCGACGGCAGGGCCTCGGTCTCTATTCCACGGCCATACACGCTGCGGCCGTAGGGCCGGCGCGAGCATGCGCTCGCGCCGGCAGTCCCGCTCTCATTGCGACACGCTGATATCCCGCTTCAGGAGCTCGATCCACCACCCCAGCCAGTTTCCATGAATCGCCGCTGCGCCCAACGCTACCCCTGCCAGAACTAAGATCAGATGATCGGCAAACCCAAACGGCTTCCATCGCGCCAACACCCACCGCTCCCGATTCGTCGCATACAATGGCCACCACAACGGCACGCCCCCGCTCAGTGCATCCAATACAAGGTGACTCACCCAGCCGATCAGGCCCGCTTCGATCCACATCCATGGCAAATCGAAGACGACGGCCATGGAGGCGGCAGTCACGATTCCGACCAGCGAATGGCTATAGGTGCGATGGCCTACCAGCCCTTTGAATCCTTTGGCCAAGAGAAACAATCGATAGCCAATGGTCGATTGCGGCTCGTCAATGTCCGGCAAGAGCCCAGCTCCTGCTGAGATCAACAGAATCGTGGGGTCTGGTCCAAACAGCCAGGCTGCCAGCGCGGCTGGCACCAGGCAATGCGTTCGCCCCATCATGCGTCACCTGTATTCTGGAGATGACGCGCATCTTCTTCCCGCCCAATCCACTGCACATCCCCGGCAAGCGAGGCTCTCTTGGCCTGGCGGTAAGCCCGAGATCGGAGTTTCGCTTTGACCATGCGAATCCGCGACCGAACCACATGCTCTGCATTGAGTCCCATCTGGCGCTGCTTCCTCACCAAGTTATTCAACGCCCGCGCCGAGTACGCCGGATACTTGAGAATCATCTGTTCAATGTACCGGTCGAGCCCTCGAAACCGTCGCTTGATCCTGGGCGAATCTTCATCCAATAGGATATTGAGCCAGAGACCTACCAAGCGTGGTGCTCGGACTCTCGCCTCGTGCAACAGCTCGTAAAAGCGATTCATGTACTCTTCGTGTAACGCTCCCCCTCGCTGCCGTGGCATAGACCCCTCCTGGGGGAGGTGTTACCGGATACGGAACGCCGTCAGGGGGCAAGTGGGAGGACGATGACAAGTCTCAATATAAGACACCATATATGCATCCGGTATACGAAATGCGTACGCGACAGTGCTGCCGTACCTTACTCACAGTGCGTACGTCGCTATCGGCCAGCATGATGGTGAAGGGAAACCGCCGAGGGAGTGTTGAAAAGACGTGGGCCGCGCTGCCGGACAGCTTGCGCTAAATCTATGCCCTAGCGCACTCGCGAGCCATCCGCCGGACAGGTGTATGCCATTACTCCTATCCTGGGGGGCTGCCTCCCCCACACAACCGTGGATGTCAGGCCGATCCAATGAACTCGTTGTGCAATCACTGGATTCTCATTTAGATCTGCGTACGCACGACAGCGAAGTGTCTTACTTATTTGTCTGACATGTATGACAAATGGAATTAGTGCTGTATTGGCCCGTTCTAGCGCCACGAAGTTAGTAATACATCCCTAACTGAGTGGGCCCAATTTGAACCGCATGACGAACGGAGGCTGTACATGAGTAAGGCGACTGTTGAACAACCGAAAGCGTCTCGTGGACGCCAACGCCCCGCGTCCTCGGCTCCATGGGTCGCGATCGACGTCGGGTATGGATACACGAAGATCCTGACTCAGGAGGGACAGGCGAACGTCTTCCCGTCTCTGGTGGCGCCGGCGGAGCTCTCCAATATCGACCTGAGCTTGTCCGATCCCCAGGAGACCGTGAAACTCGAGGGTGCAGAGTATATTGTGGGCCAAGCGGCAGTGTCCCGGGGGTTTCGCTTTAGCGAGGAATATGACGGCTGGTGGATGACCACGCGCTACAAAGCGCTGCTGCACTACGCGGCCGCCAACTTCGTTCCACCAGGGTCCCGTATCGTGACAGGCATTCCCCTACATATATTCGGCTCTCAGAGGGCCCAGCACCAAATTAGCGACGTCTTCCGGAAGGCGCTCAAAGCTCCCGCCGTGGCCGTCTTACCTCAAGGATTCGGCGCGCTGTGCCTCGCGATCAGCACCAACTCCGCACTCGCGCAAGGACGGGTGGCCTTAGTCGATATCGGCAGCCGCACAACGGAACTCATTTGTTTCTCCGATGGACAGTACTTGAACCACGAATCGGCGGGGGTCGTGTTGGGGGTTGGACAGGTGTATACACAAGTGGCCCAGAAGTTGTCTTCCCAACATCAACGACCGATCGATGCCTACGAGGTGGACTGGGCGTTGCGCGAGGACAAGCCGATCAAGATTAAAGGGGGTGTGGTCGAGCGGCAAGCCTTAGAGGCGCTGGTTCAGCATTATGTGCGGCCGTTGGCTACCAGGCTCCACAACGAGATGACACGACTGTGGAAGGAAGGTGCACCAGGCATCGATCACTTGCTTTACTGTGGCGGCGGATCAGCTCTGCTCGCTTCCTATCTCGGCCACTTCAGAGACGACTATACGATTCTGCCGGAGAGTCAGTTCACCAATGCCGCCGGCTACCTGGAATACATCCGCCTCACCAGTAAAGATCAGACACGCGCGCAGGATCAGGGGGCTGACGATATTCCACAGGGGGACGCGTCTGCACAGAAGGCCTCGCATGCCTAGAGTCACAGTTTATTTCTCGGAGAAGTCAGCGGACGATATGCGACTGTTTCGGTGGCTAGTTCGGCTTCCCCCGTATCAACGCAGCCGCCACTTCAAGCGGTTGGCGTTGGCCCGCCTCATTAATGGGGCGGGCCGTTCGGGATCAAAACGCGCAGGAAAGCCATCTCAGACCGTACTGAAGGCCGATACCAGTGATACCCTCCTCTCTACGACTTCCATATTCGTGCCGATAAGCCTCGCGGAAACTCAGGCCGCGTTTTTACAGGCGATTAAGAGGCTCTAATTGTAGGGACCGTTGAGTTACGCAGGCATTTCATTACTCTCAACAGAGGAATCTAGGTGCTCCAGAATCCTGCGCACCATTGATAATGGTTGTGGCAATAGTCCAGACCCTAGCGACCTACCCCCTGCAGTTGTAGAAGCACGAATTTGAGTTATGCACAGTTCCGGCCGATCCGCACCAATCATAGGATCCGCACTCGTTTGAGGGGCAGGTCAAAATCAAAAATTAAGAGCAGCACCTTTGCGTTAGAGATCATGAACTTGCCAGGGCCATTCAGCCCTGTGCCACTTATACGTATTATCCTCGTATATTACACTACAAATGATCTTCCCCCGCTTTGGTGGACACCGGGTTACGCGACAGCGGCCCTTGCTTCGTACTCGGCTGGGGAGTGATAGCCGAGGGTCGAGTGGCGCCGCTGCCGATTATAGAACACCTCGATATACTCGAAGATGTCCTGTGTCGCCTCGCTCCGCGTCGCGTACTGCCGCTGGTACACGAGCTCACGCTTCAACGTCCCGAAGAAGCTTTCGACACAGGCATTGTCCCAGCAATTGCCTTTGCGACTCATGCTGGGAATGAGACCGTATTCATCAAGGACACGCTGGTAGCTCGTTGCGGCATACTGACTCCCACGGTCCGAATGGTGGAGAAGCCCTGCCGTGGGAGCCCGCTTCGCCAGCGCCATGGTGAGCGCCTGCTCGGTCAACTCGACCGTGATCCGTTGGCTCATGGCCCAACCGACCACTCGGCGTGAGTACAGATCCAGCAGGACGGCCAGATACAGCCAACCTTCCAGGGTCCAGACGTACGTGATATCCCCCGCCCACACCCGGTTGGGTGCCTCGACGGTGAAGGCCCGCTCAAGGGTATTCGCGGCTACGGGAAACCGATGCTGGGATTGGGTGGTGGCCCGCCATTTCGTCACCGTCTTGGCTCGAATCCCGTCCTGGCGCATCAGCCGGGCCACGCGGTGCTCACCAATGCGGTGCCCCTGTGTGACCAGAGCCTTCCAGATACGGGGACTCCCATAGGTTTCGCGGGATTCTCGATGGATCACCCGGATGACGGAGAGAGTCGTCCGGTCCGACACTGACCGGGCACTCTCTGGCCGGATACGCCATGCATAATAGCCCGCTGCCGAGACGGCCAAGGCTCGACACATCAATCGGATCGGATAGCGACGGTCGTGTTCCTGAATGACTCGGTATCTCATCGCGACTCCTTCGCGAAGAACGCCGCCGCACGCTTTAAAAAATCCCGTTCCTGCTTCAAGGTCGCGTTTTCTCGTCTCAGCCGCACCAGCTCTTCCTGTTCTGCCCGCATCGCCTGGCGTGTGTGGCCCCGGCTCTCCGTCTGTTGCTGCTCAGCTCGCCAGCGGTAGAGCAGATGGTCGGCAATACCCAGATCTCTGGCGACTTGTGCGACCGGTCGTGCCGAGTCTCGGACCAACCGAACTGCTTCCGTCTTAAACTCTTCCGTATACTGCCGTCTGGTCTTGGTGCTCATCCTGTCCTCCGATTTCATCCTGTTCCTCCTTATACAGGTGTCTGTGAAATCGGGGGAAGGTCAGTTGGAACTAAAAGCGTATTTCCCATTTCCGCTTCTTTTAGTCTAGATGCTGGGGAGCTCTTCCCTGTATTGCTTATGGACATGGTCGTATTCATGAGAACTCATGAAAAACTAAGCCAATGCCTTCACCAGAGCATGCTCGACAGCATGCTTTCTTTCTCGGAACGTGGGCTGAGTGCTCTTAAGTGTAATGGTCATTTTCTTGATAAGGACTCGGCAATTAACTGCCTTCACCTTGTGCCAAAGGCTACGGGGGTCTACTTCTCAGCCACAATCACCTCAGATGGATGTACACCCATCTGAGGGTCTGCGCTCACGATGTGCCGGACTACCTAGGCAAGGGATCCATCACAAGCCCGTTCGGGATAGGGAGAAATCTTCCAAATGAGGTCTTCACGGGAAAGACCCCCCTGAAGTGCATTCCACCGAAGGTCGTCACAACTGCGTGAAACCGCACGCTGCTCACTCAGAAGCAGGGGCCACCGAAGGTGGGATTGAGGGTTACTCCTCCCGCCTGTAGACTCACCCGAGTGCCTGTCCTCGGGCATAAAAGGTGTCAGCCTTAGTTTACGGCGATGGCAAATTCTGATGGCTACACAAGAACCTGGTTTGTGGAATGCGGACAAGAGAGAGCTGAGTCGAACCAGTCAAGCGGGCCTTGGCCTCTTCTCGTCCACGCTTCAAGTGGTGTACCTGAGTCCGGAAGCCCGCGTGCTACTCCAGGAATTCGCCCTTCGTCAAGGGCCATCTACTGACCTCCCTCCCGCAATTCAATCCTTTTGCCAGGAAGTGATGCAGACGCTGCCAACCACTCCCGAGTCAACAGCCTGGGAGGGATTGCGCCACTCACGCGTAACCTCCTCCCGCTCTCGTCCGATGCTCCTCCATGCATTTGGCGTCCCTGCGCCAGGTCACGATGGTGACGGACAACTCCTCCTTCTGATTGAGCCGGCTCAGCCAACCTCTCACGCACTCGCTCCTCACTCGCCCCCAATAACGCCGATGTACCTGACACGACGAGAGCAATCTGTCACGTGGTACCTCTTAGAGGGCCTCACGAACAAAGAACTTGCGAACAAGCTGCGCCTCAGTGAGCACACGGTGAAGGATCACCTGAAACGCTTGATGAAGAAAGCTCGGGTGACGACCCGAACTGCCGTGGTCAGCCGACTGCTAAGTGACCACCGTCTGCTCGCTCAACTCGCAAATGCGACCGTCCCTTCCGCGGACCAGGACATCCATGACCTCGCGGTGTAATCAAGCTCCGCTCGATGTTCTGCCCATACCGCGGATAGCACCGGCAACAGTCCTCACCGTCTTGACACTAGTGCTGCTGGTCGTACCGACTACCTTCGCAAACGGCACCCTCTTTGAGTGCGTGGATGCCCATGGCAAGACAGTATTCACAGACAGTCCCCGCCAGTTTCTCTCCTGTCACGCCGTCAATCTTCTGTCGCCTAAGGCCTCGACAGGACCGATGCCTCCGACCAGCATGCCGTTTCCCCCTAACGCGCCGCAGCATGTCGGTAAAACTCCCTCCTCTCCCCTCTTGTTGGACTATTCCCATGCTACCGCCGTTCCGGTGGAACGCTTGGGAAGTGTCCTCGTTGTCATGGCCACCTTGAATGACTCCAAACAGGCACGACTCATTGTCGACACCGGTGCGTCGCAGACCATCATTTCGCGTCGACTCGCCACGGAGCTTGGATTAGCCTCGACCGCCTACGCAACACGCGTACTGTTGCACACAGCAAGCGGGTCGGTTCAGGTGGACGCGGTGATACTGGATGCGATTCGCATCGGCGGGGCAGAGCTCAGGAATAGCCAGGTCTTAATCCACGACCTTCCCGATCTCCCATTTACGGTTGACGGGCTCTTGGGATTGAGCTTTCTCGGGGCGTATCAGATTACCCTCGACAGCAGCCGAGGAGAATTGCATTTGAAGTCACTGCCAGATAAAACACGCGAACTCGGGGATAGATAGATAAGTGGCAGTGGGAACCGGAGCAGTGACATCGCGCGGATATGTGATATCCTGAATCTCTTCGCTGTGGCGGTCTACCCCCACGTGTGCTGGAGTCACATCGCGCGCTTCAACACGGACTACGGTGCGGCGACAAGCACGTCGAGGCGCTGTTTGACACCTCGGGTTACGGAAACAGACACAGCGGTTGGAAAATCATTCGGCAGGGCATTCTCGACTGTTTCGAGCGCCTTGGGCGCCGTGTCCACGACCTCTTCGAGCGCCATGGCAATAACTGCTTTCGAGAGACCGGCGGCTATTGCGGTCTGCACGAAATGCCGGCGCTGAATTTCATCGATCCGGTAGTGACGGTTCGTGCCGACCGACATGGAGAGCTTCATCTGCTTGCGCTGCACCTGTCCCGCATCAAGGCTTGGCTGGGCAGTCAGCACATCATAGAGCGGCGTCAAGCGATAGCTGCCGCCGGGGCCGAGAAAGATGCTGAAATTCTTCGCATGTCCGTCCGTGGCTCCAATGAGCCAAAAGAGTATTTGCGCCTTCAATAGCGTCTCTCGGTCCACGGTCGGACTATCGCTGCCTTTCAGGACCTCAAGCATCTGTAGCAGTCCCGGTCCCCCTTCACTCTGATATTTTCTCGTCGGCGGCACCGAGAGCACCTGACAGAAGTCCTCCTGGGGCATGCGCAGCAGGCGCTTGTCCGCGGTCCATCGCCGGTCGAACCGTTCGACGACCAATGTCCGCATCCCATTGAAGTCCTGCATCTCCGCCTTATTGACCGGCAACCCAAACGCGGCGGCAAGCCTTAGGCAGTAAAATTCATTCTCGACACTATTGGACAGATCGATCCCATCTGGCAAGCGGCCAATCTGCTTTTTGAATATATGCGTGGTCGGCGTGGTACCCGACGGCTTCCACCACTGTCCCTTGTGCCGGAGCAGCGCTGTTTTCTCCTGGGCTCCGGCCACAGAAATCCGAAAGTCCACATCCCGACTCAGCCCTAGCGGAGCCTGCGACAGGCCCTGCAGTAGTCTCTCTATCGCCGACTCGTTCACCAACTCACCTGTGATCGCGCCGCTCTCACCATCGGGCGCATTCTCGTCGAGCCCCATGAACTGCAGCGCGCCCACGCAATCGCGCCCGATGGCCGCCAACAGGCTGTAAAAATCTGTTCCGGCCGCGCCGACCTTTTCGGCCACGCGCCGGCGTAACGTATCGGAATCCGGCAACAGATTGTCGAAGACCGCCGTGACCGCCGCCCCCCTGTATGCGTCCTCCCGAAGAGGAAGCGACAACGACACGGGCATCGCATACTCCCAGTCGAGCCACGCGGGCTCATACTGGAAATCAATGGCGCCCGTGGCAGCCTTGTTGAGTCGGCCGACCGGTCGGTTATTTAGCAGCACGCGCAATGGCGCATGGGCGCGGCGGCGGGACATCAGAAGATCTCCTCGATGTCCGCAGCCTGCCCCTTCGACCGTGGCACAATCCGAAGCTCGAGATCGAGCGCCGCCAGAATCCCCAGTATGGTCTGCAGCTTCGCTGCCGGATGACCCGTCTCGATCAGAGAAATCGTTTCCTGTCGCAATCCCGCCTTATCGCCAAGCTGTGACTGGCTGAGCCCCTGCTTCTTCCGGGCGCGGCGTACGAGATTTCCAACCTGTCGTGGATCGCGTGCGAGGTCTTTCATCGACATGCCTTATTTCCTAGCTGATCATTATGTGTCACATCACATAAAGTTGCAATATGCTACTTGGAGCATATTTAGCTGATATGCGACGTCTATCATACGAGACGTAGACGCGTGAGGGTGTGCGTTGAAGGGATGCTACTTTTCCGAAGAACCAGAATCTCGAGTGGTCCAAGGGAGATTCAATCGCGTCGCATCAATCGAGACTAGTTTAGCCAAATAACTGCCCATATTGAGACGCTCGCCGCGCGCATTGCGCTCACGCACTTCGCCGATCCGTCTCCAGATCATCGGATGTGGCACGCTGGCAATCGCGCGCTTCCACCATTTCTCCCACACCTTTGGGTCCTTCCGTCGGCCGGACAACTCTAGCACGATGCTCAATAGCCTCGCGTTCGAAGCTTCTCGTTCCTCATCCTTCTCGGGACTGCTCTCATCCGATTGCTCAATGAGGAGGAACGGGTCGAGCTCTCGTCCGAGCTGCGGCAATTCACGCTGACTGGCTCCGACCATCTCTTCACGGAATTCTCGCGTCTTTTTATCCGTCGCCCACCAGGCTGGCCCCGCCTCCCAAATAATCTCAAACTCCTTCCCCTCAGGCGTTCGAATCGGCACATATTCCCAGCGCGAAATAAATTCCTTTTCGAGCAACTCACGATGAGCCTCATCTAATTGCTGCTTTACCAGCGACAGGGCACTGTGTCGCTTGATCTGCCAATTCCGGACCAGTTCGGAATACTTTTGTGAAGCCGTTCCACGCCCAAGGTAAAACAGGTTATGCAACAGTTGATGCAGCAGTTTTGTGATTGATCCATGAAGATCTCGAAAGAGTTCATGATCGATGACGATACAATTGCCAGACCGCAGGCTCATCCAATACCACGTGGCAAGCTCAACCTCGTACTTATCTGCCACAAAGCCATCCGCATTGACTTGCCCCGGCAACACTACCGTTTGAAAGATATGAAAAACGATTCCCTTGTTCGAGCGAGGACGCTTCTCCGTTCCTCCTGATTCGCCTTCCTGTCGCCAATCCCGCCCGGCGCCAATCATCGTCCCGGCCATGCGTAGGAAGAATCGATCCATTTCCTGATACGAAGCCCCGCCAAGACCTTTCCCGCTCGCCTCCAACAATTCGCGCCCTGAGATCTTGACTAACTGATTAAACGGCTCGCCGCTGCTCATCGCGGCTTTCGTCCACCGTTCAAACCCCCGAAAGAACTCGAGATCGATTGAATTTGGAAGCCCCAAATCGCCGCTACCGTAGACCACCAACGAGACTTTGCACAGACGGCCGTTGCGCCACACATCTCTATAGATCTGCTTCTGGTAAGAGGCTCGTTTCGCTCCCGTCGGCCGACCTTTGGCTTCCCACAGCGGAATCGATCCCAAGATATGCTCGCTGAGGAGATGATCGGGAGTGGTAACGGACAAGGAGCCTGGATCGGTAAGAGTGCCGGGAAAGACTAACTCAGCGGAGATTCCGACAGGGGAAAGAGTCTCTTCATCCGGTTCCGAAAGCGGTGTTAAATCAACGTCCATCAGCGTAACGTTATGTATTAATTCTTTCGTAAGATTCTAACGTAGAGACACGATTTGTCAGGCGCTTGCTTCTTGCTTTGCATAGAACAATCAATGTCTTACAAAAACTGTGTCGTTCATCGAAGTAGCGTGACTTCATTCAAGTTACGTCGCGCTTCACTCAACTAGCGAAGGAATTGAGCCGTTTTCTTCATTCAACTAGCGTGAGCTTCACCGAACTGACGCGAAATCTTCATTCAAGTAGCGATGGGGCTGTGGATAACTCGCTTCTCGTACCCTCTCATCGCTCGTGCTCGATCCGGTAATACTATAAATCTTCAAAAATGCTGAAATATTTCTGGCTGAGAAAAACCATTGCCAACGTTGTTCAGCATGCCGCCCGTTTGTTCGTAAGTTGAATGAAACTTTTCACCGAAGATCCCAGGCTAGGTCAACTTGTCACGAAACTCCTGGATGCGCTCCGACGCCTGCTTTAGGGCTTCTTCAATCATTGGTATTTCATGCGGCTTGTTGGAATGAAAGAGAATGGTCAGCATGAACCCACGGTCTCCACCCCTCCCACGCTCCACGAACCGCACGGCTTGGGCGCCTTCATTAATTCTTGGTTTGCGATCGATTTCCTGTCGGATGCGGTCTCGAGTCCACGATTCTTTTGAGGCACGGCGAGCGATCGCGTGGAGACGTGGCTCGTCATGAGCCAGAGGGAGTAATGCCTCTGCGTGGGCCGCCGTCATGTGACTTTCAGGTCCAAAGAACACGTTCAAGATAGTCTCTGGCAATTTCAGAATGCTGAGCGCCTTTGAAATGCGTGATTTATGACAGCCCAGGCGCTCGGCTAACTCGGACTGCTGAAAACCATACCGTTCGATCAGGGCTTGATAGGCCTTGGCCTCCTCTAAGGCCGACAAGTCCTTCCGGACGACGTTGTCGATCAACGCCTCGGCGGCAGCTCGGTCTCGGTCCTTCCGACGTACCAGAGCCGGAATCGAAGGCTTGCCGAGTAACGCACAAGCCCGCCATCGCCGCTCGCCGGCAACCACTTCATACTTGCCCTCCTCCACAGGTCGGATCTGAATAGGAGTGAGGACTCCATAAGCGCGAATTGATTCCAATAGCTCCTGGTCAGCCGAAGGATCGACCTCCGATCGTGGTTGGTCAGGACTCGGCACCAGCCGATCGAGGGGGACTTCGACGACCTCTTCTAGCCGACGTAGTTGATCCCCCTCTTCCGCAACCACGGGAGCCACTTTGGGAGCGACAGACGAAGCCGCGGCTTCTGGACTCACCTGGACGGATGCAGATGCGATACCACCAACAGCTGAGGTGGGGGGTGTCGATGGTATTGGGCTATTGGGCGTTGTGGGCTCTGCTCCGGGCTGCTCACCTTGTGTATCCAAGCCGAGAAGGGCAAACGGACGAATACGACGAGCATCACGATCAAACGAGGCTTCGAGATCAGCCAGGTGCGAGGACTTTGGGCGTTCCGATTTAGCCTCTTTGCCTTTCGAGAGAGGGGGGTTCTCCTCTTTGCCTTTGGAGACTTGTTTGGTCGTCATGATTCACCTGCCCCAACCTCGACCGGTTCGTCCATGTCTTCAGGCTCCGCCAATGCACCTAACCCCATGCGCGCCAAGACCTCGCGGCCTAAATCCATAAACTCGCGCGCGGCATTGCTCTGCCGATCTAGTTGAAAGATCGTCTTCTTTAGCGATTCCGATTCTTGGATCTTGGCGGCCAATGGGATGGCAGTCTTAAATACAAGGTCTCCGAAACGACGTTCAATCACGCCCCGCATGGATTTGCAGACGTTTTTCCGCCCATCATGCTGCGTGACAAGGATCCCCAAACACTTCAGGGCAGGATTGGCGCTATCAACTACATCGCGCACCAGCTCCATGAGGTCCTCGTATCCCGTGATGCTGTATTTAGATCCGGACATCATGGGGGTCAGGTAGTAATCCGAAGCGACTAGAGCGTTGATCGTAAGGATCGACAGGGTTGGCGGACAGTCAATCAGGACAATATCATCATCCCCAAATGCCATCTGCTCTAGGCGACGCTTCAACACGATAGAGGGCATCGTAGGATACACCCTGGGAAGTTCGCGATCCGCTTTGGTCAAGGACACATGGCCGTAGATGAGGCGAACTTCTTTCTCGATGGTGTCATACCACGGTGCGGTCATGTCCTCATCGCGTTTGTTATCCATCAGTAGTGTGGCGGCAGTCACTCTGGCTTCGTATGGACTTACCTTCCCAAGTGTCGAAGATGCATTCGCTTGCGGGTCAATATCGACCACGCAAACGGGATGACCAAGTCTAGAAAGTGCTGCCGCGAGGTTCACCACCGTCGTGGTTTTTCCAACTCCACCTTTCTGGTTAATAACGGCCACTACATTCGGCATTAGTACCTCCTTGACCTACTATGTATAGGCCAGACTCCGGACGATAAGAATAACCCACCAGGTCCGGACATCTAACTTGCCATGGCGTTTTGTCTAACATGCACAGGATTAGCTTGTGGACATGGGGCAGCAATTAGATGTTTCCTTACGCCTGACGGTGCAGTCTGTCAACTACTTTATATAATAACTATATTCACTCAGCTCAAAGCACAAATATTTTGCAGTTGCGCCCGCGCAACTCAGAGAAAAGGCGATGCGGGCTGGATATGGCAGCAGCGTTCGATTCAATGCTTTTGATTGTGCGTGAAATATAATTATAAACCTTATCTTGCCGTTGCATTAATCTCGATATGGTTTAAGTATGTTTCTATGAGCCAGCGTAGAATGTACAAATGTTCATATTCCGCGTAATGTGTCTAGCTGACAATCGTAGAATATTTGAGAGTTGCGCGGGCGCAACTCTGAGATGGATTGGGATCTTATTGGGATGGCGAAGATAAGGTGGGGTACTTTGATCTGAGCCGTCCGTACATTCGCTGCTTCAGCAAATAAAAGAGCAGGCCTTGCTGAAACGTCGTTTTATCAGGATTCTGGCCGATATCATGAAACCGAGCGCGCACTTCTTCCTCAAGAGATTTCCGCTCAGAGGCCTGCAGCGACTCGTAGACGATCTGTAAATCAGCCCGATCTTCCTCGCTTAAATGTGCGAGCAAGTTCTCAATCGACCGCACATCTGATGCATCTAGCAGCTTTGGCCGGCGACGTGTCCGCAATGGCTTCGCCTGCTGGCGTACGAGTTTTTGATAGGAGCATGGTCTGAGCTCGTACAGACCGGCGCGTTTTCCCCCTCCTGGATGAACAACATTCACGATATCCACATCCGGATGTGCCAGCCGTTGGAGCGCCTGGTGAATAGTGGAGCGACTCAATCCCGTGCGAGCTTGCATACGATCCAGTGTCATCGCGACCGGATTGCGGCGGCGACCGAATGCTTCTCGGACAAGTTGTAAGTAGACGAGTTGGGTAGGCGCCGACAGGGCCGTCATCCCACCATCCAAGAGAAAGTGGAGAAGGCCGGTGTAGGCGAGGGGTGACCAGACGGACTCGCTAAGAAGGGCAGCTGGAAGAGGGGCAGATTCAGTCCCTTCAGGGGTAGGATTGTGCTCAGGAATATTCATCTAAGCCATTGATGTCTAAGTGCGATTAGCGGTTTTACGTTAGCTTGTCATTTGTCCATATTGAAATGTGTATAGTCGTCTTATGGACAAATGTCAAGTGCTGGACTACCACTTCATAAAAGAGAACCTTTGACGAAGTAGGCTGATTGGCTTATTCTGATGGCTACCATCCCGGACCAGAAGGAGATCCATACCGTGGACGAGTCCGACGCGACGTCTGATAGTGAGTCGACAATGACCAGGCTGCAGCGTGAGAGCGGGGAGGGGATTAGGAACCCGCTGAGGCTTCAGCCTGGGCGAGATGGCGATCACGTGCATCTCCAAGCGACGTTCTATCATTACCTGCTCTTTTGTCAGGCAAACAAAGCGGCGAGTACACACCGGATCTACCAATCCACCCTTTGGGCCTTCTATCGCTGGTGGAGGCAAGAACGGCCATTCGAGACACTCGGTCCCACACTGCTCCATGCCTATAAGATTTGGTTATGTGAGAGTCGGGATCGGGGACAAGAACGATTGCAGGCGCGGTCGATCAACAACTATCTCGCGGCGGTCCGTGCGTTCTGTCGATGGATTCACGCCCGATACCCGCTCAGTTGGGATCCTGGCCGGGAGATTCCGGACGAGCGTGTCGATAATAAGACCTATCAGCGACTTCCACTCAGTCCATCACAAGTCACGACATTAATTGGGAGCTTCGATGACTCCCTGATCGGGCGCCGGGACGCCGCCATGACGTACCTCATGGCGAAAACTGGCTTGCGCGCGATCCAGATCCAGCGGGCGGATTGCGGGGATCTCGAGTGCCTAGAGATCCAGGTCCACCAGAGAGCGGATGGGGCAAGGGAAGCCAGCGGAGCGGCGGTCGCACGATCGCAATGGATCTTGCGGACTCAGGGAAAGGGACAGCAGACGAAAGAAAGTTTTGTGAATTTGATGCCAGAAGTCTATGAGCGGCTGCAACGATATCTAGAGGCACGCGGGCCGGTGTCACCACGAGAGCCCTTGTTTGCCAGACACCATGACAAGCTCACTGCGCATCTCGTGCTAGCGCGGTCGAAGGAGGGCGGGGCGGAGGGGGCAACATTGGCGCCGAATGAAACGTTGCGACTCACGACCCGCGCCATCCAGCTTCGAATTACCGAAGCCATGATCCGATGCGGGCTGCGGGAAGCCGCGCGACCTGGTGAAGCGGCACCCTCAGGCAGTCGCCGGCACCGGCAACGACGAGTGACCCCGCATAGTCTCCGCCATACGGCCGCGACGGAGGCTGCTCGGACTGAATCGCCTTTCAAAGTCCAAGCCATGCTGGATCACAAGGACATCCGCACGACTCAAAAATACTTTCACGCGATTGATCGGCTAGAAGAGGGGGCAGAGTACGCGATCACGCGGTACTAGAGGAGAGGAATCTTTTCATTTCCCAACGACATGATTGTAGACAAATTCCCACAAAAAAGCCGCCATGACAGAACCAGTCATCACCGATACTCGCGTCGTGAGATCCGGATAGAGGGTGGCTCCAATACTCGCTCCCAAGTAGGTAGCCAATACCCACACCTCGCCGTTCGCTGATGCGGCTCCCTGCATCGCTGCCAGAATCAGCAATCCGGTGACTAAGGAATGAATGACGATACCAATGGCTGTATCCCGGGTCATCGTGCGATCTCCATAAAGCATCACAATTGATCGTTGATCACGCCCTCGTCAAAACGACACGCCTGAGCTCCCCCTACCTCTAGAGAAGCTCCCATGATCTGAGAATCGGCGGAAACTTTTTCCGCAACGTATCTCTTTTATGCACTTCGGGGATTGATAGCCAATCCAGCATTCAGCCCTAGTCCTCACCCCACTACATCTTCTATCTGATCCAGCTCCGCGCGAGCCCAGCTGGCCTGGCCCATTACACATCGGACGAGGAGACGCATATGACACTCAGCGCGCAGCACAAATTAGTGTCCCGCCTCTGGGCTGAAGACTCCGGCAATCATCCCGTGGTGCTCAGTGAGAATAACGCGGCTGAGCCCTCTCAACGGGGGAGTAGGCATTATTGGACATCATTGAAAGGGCGCAGCGTGGTGCATTGTCCTAGTTCGTACGGATGGCCCATGTTGTATCACGCGTCCTCGATACGCATCGAGGTTGGTGCCAGATGGCTATTAGCCCACCCCATCAGCCGAGTGAAAGTCGCAGGTGTGATTATGTGGGGCCTCTCCGCGGAGATTGCCTATCTTCGCGGACTCCGCATCACGCTGGGATGGGTGCGCGGACGCCGCACCACGTTGGTCGAGGGAGAGCGCTCATATCACGCCTCGGGGTGGGATGGTCGCCGGGCGGTACGGGAGGCGATCACGGCGTGGAGACGCCAAGGGAAAGAAGAGAGGGAAGCGTTGCAGATCCAGGCTTCGCTCTCACGCATCTGGGTGTCCGCTGCAGATTCCAGTGACGCCGGGAACTGCCCTAGAGGAACGGATTTTGTCTCGCGAAAACTGGCAGCCAGACTCGGCGCGCCGGGAGCTGATCTCGGTGCGGTCCGAGCCGACTATCTCTTGCAATATCGAAATGATGAGTACGCGTGGCGAGCGGTGAGAGTGGCCGCGAGGCGGATCGTTCCGGTGATCGAGTGATTCGTCGGCGACCGCGGCCTAAACTGTCGGATGGCAGGACGGTCAAATAATGGATTTTGGGGGAGGCGCTAACAGAGATTTGGCTCCTTAGCAAGAGGCCCTCGCTCTGGAAATTCGTTCAGTAGTTTTTATATAGGTAGCCTGGATGAGCACTCTACCGTTTGTATAGTGGGTCAGTTGAATAACAGAGGGCAGACGTCTGAACTTTTGAGTCGACTCTATCGGGCGGGGGTGTTGAGGCCCAGTCGAGCATCGAGGGCGTCGAAGAAATCGACGTAGAGGATCGGCCGGTGCTCGATGGGGATCGCCACGAGATTCGGCCTGAAGGCTTCTGACGAGACATTCATCGCCCATGCCGGCGTGACGCGGGCCGAGGACTCAGTGACTGGCTCCACCTGCACCGTGAGCTGATAGCCGACGGTGCCGCCGGCAAGCGCGGCGCTATGGCCGACGCCGCTCGGCTGACTTTTTAGGAGGCCCTTGGCCGGATCGACTGTCGCGAGCGCCATCGTATACTCGATCATCTGAACCTTAACGGCGTCAAAGACAATGGACTGACTGAGATTGTAGACCCGCGAACGGTAGTGCGCTTCTTCTTGTGGCGAGAGGATCGTGCAGCCGGCTAGAAGTAGCGCCATCAAGCCAGCGAGTAGTGAGTGCATCATGATCTCGTTCGTCCTCCATAAGGAAAGCCGTGTACGTTTGTTGCCATTTCTAAACTGAGACACTACCACTGTTTGGCCTCGCTCGATTTTGAGCCCTTTGCGGGGCCTTGAATCTGACCTTATGAAAATCCACGAGAAAATGAATGTAAGAGTTGTCGTCTCACCCAAAGCTCAAAGATGTCTGAAAACTTTGTCAAGTAGCGTATAGATGCTCAGCGAGCCAGATGAGCATCACAGACCTTCATAAGACCAGATAATAGTGCTTATATAGGATCATGGTAAAACATGAAGAATGGTTATGCCACACATAGAAGCGGAAGCCCTTCTCCTGCTCGCGTTCCTAATTCTGGCTATTGCAGACTTAAACAGCGAGACTCGGTATCTAGAACTCCGTAAGGAGACAATGCACCAAACCAGTTGAGATGTGCATATTCTGAGAGGTTGGACTACATTTCCTCCACACGTGGGTTTCGAACCCAGAACCCTCGCCTTAAAAGCTGCCACCTGATTCCCATCCTGCTGTCTACTGAATATCGTCCAGATAGCGTTCCGCTCCAAATCGTATGCGGTTGACCTGGTCAATGAGGACCTGAGTGGTCTTAATGGATTCATGCCGCATAGTCTTCTTGAGCTCAGACGGGCTCGCCCCTTTCCGATAGGCCAAGGCACCACCTGACAGCCGGAGTGACAGGGCGGTCACATGGGGTTGGGCAAGGCCGGCTTCCGTAAAAGCGGCTTTTAGCTGCTTGCGCATTCCCCGTGTCGTCATGCGTTCCCCTTGGGAAGACGGATGATGATTCGTGAACAGCGGGTCTTGTGACGGAAAGCGGCCGTCAGGATATCGCTGGCGGAGATAAGTCCAAAGCTTGGTGCTGAGATCCGGTCGTACCACGACGGGTTCCTGTTTGGCTTTGCCTTTGCTGTGCAACAACAGCAGACTCCCTTCCTCTCCGTACTCCGTGAGATCACCGATATTGGCCATGGCCAGTTCGGATTCACGGGCTCCGGTGCGAATCATCAACGCAGCGAGGAGATAGTCCCGTTGACCGACGAGCGTGGTCACCGCGAACTGCTTCAACAATGCTTGGAGATCCGTACGGGTGAGCAGGCGATGCCGCAACCACCGCGCTCGCGGTGGCCCTGACACAGCCGCAAAGGGATTGATCGACAGGTGGCCAGCGGTTAGGAGAAAACAGGCCCATTGCCGGACGGCCGACAGATGCAGGCCTTGAGAGGATTTGCTCCTGGTGCCGTGCGTTGCGAGCCAGCGCGCGTACCGTGTCGCCAACGTTTCGGAGACGGGGAGAGAGGGTTCATGGTCACGCCACCATTCGTGAAACGTGGTGAGCTTTCGCGCATAGGTCGCGACCGTGGTATGGGCAATCGCCGCCGCCCGCTCCTGCAGAAATGCCGCGATCAGGGTTGGGGCCAGGTTGTGACGTGACATTAAAGCTGTAGACAATGTGCTTGGTTACTATCAATGAAATCAAAGATTTGCATAGGACCATAAAGAGGTAATTATCATAAAGTTGTAGACTATTTTCGGTCACGAATTTCACGATAGTTTACGACAAGACATTATAGTTGTAGACAAACAGTGGTTTGCATATAGATTCAATAGTTTGTGAAAATGCGAGAGCTTCAGAATCGGTCCCTTCCAGGTGGATGATTCCAAGCTGCTCTTCCCCATATGCTGTGGTACCACGAAAGACTCTGAGATTCAGTAGCACGTGCGCTGGTTCTCTCTGGTGCGTATTTCTGCAATACATGGTTAGTTGACACTGTGTTCTCACCTCCCTCGTCTCGCACAATCCGGATGTGTCTTCCTCAAGGGAGACATTTCCGTCACATCCCTGCTGCTGACTCATCGGGGCTGTTGTGCATTGCTTGGTGCTCGCCAACCAGGTACAAGGCGATCTATTCGACCACCAGGATCGTCCCAAGTCGAAACGCTTGATAGACTGCGCTGGGTACAATTAATGCGGTAGGCAGCCGAGACGCTGGAATATGCGACAAGTGGATTAAGGAAAGCCTGGGAAGAGCAGCTGTACCGACGTTAACCAGCCTACACGCCTGATTGGGATGGGCTTCTTGCCGTTTATGCCTGCCTGACCCACAACCGCCGAAAAACATGCCAGAGCGTGGCAGGCAAGACAAGGAACTGAGGAAACTCAGGGGATGCTTCCTACGAATATTCCTAGCCTTGCCCCGTCGGCGCGTTCACGATACGGTCGAAGGCCAGTCCGCTTGATCCTTGGCCCCGCCCGGTTTGTTTCCGCGCCCCCAGCCATACGATCACCCGGCCATCGGTCCAACGCGTTCGCTGGTACGCCTGGCTGACCACGGCACCGGCTCGTGGCACTTCTTCCTCGTGAAGGAAGAAGGCTGCCTTCGGTGTCGCCTCCAGTCCGTCGCGCAGTAGCATGGTTCTGGGACGCACCTTGTCGGGAATTGGATTCGGATCGCCGTCGAGTAGGCGAGGCATCGCGGCGCGCTGGAGCTGGGTGGCGCGATTGTCCCCAGGCACGTGCACTGGGATGAACGGAATCCAGTTCTCCGGTACGGAACTCATCACCTTATAAATGATCGATGCGCCTGACACCGGTGCGGTGGACGCCGTGGTGTTGACCTGGAGCCATTCATCGAGAAGCCGTTGGTGGTAGGCCAGTGTTTCGCCGGCCGCTTCATCGCCAGGTTTTCCGTGCCCGGTGGGAAGCGGAATGGTCTTCTCGACACCCCAGACCATATTTGCCACCTCATCGCGCACCAACAGCACTTCCTCCAGCGGGCGTCCTTCCTGGATCTTCGGTACTGTAGGCAACAACAGCAGATTAGTATCCGCCTGCTGTCCCGGCCCATTGCCCTTCACCGATAGCGTGAACATGCTCCAGCGCTGCCACGCATCGTCAGCGCCGGCGGCCGCAATCCAGAACCGCTCCCCGAACACGTTGGTGACCGCCATACCCCGTACCCGCGCCAGCGATCCGGCATCGAGCGTGAGCGGGATCAGGAACCAGTCGTTGGCGTAAACGAGTCCGAACTCCAGGAACATCAGCTTTCCCAGGTCAGTCGTGGCCGGTGTGACTTGGCCGAAATTGATTCGGCGGTCCTCGAACGCCCACCAGCGCGTATTGGGCATCCCATCGTAGGAAATTGGCACAGGAATCAACGACTGGACCTGCTCATTCTGCGGATGGGGCGCTGGGTTCGATGGTGTCCCGAGGGTGTGCCGACTCCGGTCCACGTTGAGGTTGTACCAGTCGAGACGACCATGATAGTACTCCTCCGCCTCGAACACGGTCTCGGTCGCGCCTTCTGGCGCAGCGCAAGCGAACTTATACTCAAGTCGGTCGGATACCCAGGCATCTTCGTCCTTAGGCGGTTGCGTGAATGCCGTCATGAACCACTGAACGAACGCCCCAGCCACGTCATCGATTGCGCCATGGTGCATGCCGAGGATGCTCGGGATGTCATCCCATGCATGACGACCGGTACCACCCGTCAGGTAGGCGAAGAGTGCAGCGCCGTCCATACGCCGGCCCGCAACCGCCGCGGCAAGTTGGAATACCTCCTGATGCGCACAGATGTACGCGTCTTCCTCTGCCGTCGGATTGGGCGCTTTGATCGGATACTTCTCGACGAACGCATCCGTGTAGTCGGCAATCGGCTTAACCATCTTCAACCACTGCCGCCCCATCAGTAGGCGTATGTCCAGAGACATGGGATTGTTGCTCATCGTCAACGGAAGCGGGCGTCGTTCGACACGCGCCTCGAGTGGCATGGATTCATCGAAGGCTCGCGTGGTACCACGCGCCGCCTGATATGTTTGTAGTCGCGTTGTCGCAAGTTGAACCTTCACTGTGGCGGGCGAGCCGGCGTCGTCGCCCTGGAACTCGCCCATTTGCCATTGCTTCGAGAGCATGAACATGGCATCGCGCACTTCGGCCTTGAGCGCCCGGGCGAAATCAGGCCGGCGCGGACGGCCTTCCAGCCGGTTCCACGTTGTAATCGTGGGAAACTGTCGCTTCTCTAGCGCAGCCACGATGTCGGCGACGACATACTCTTCAGCCATCGGTATCCTCCTGTAGGTAGGCGAAGAAATCGTTGTTGCGCGCCAGATTGGTCATGATGGACACCTGGTATAGCGTTGCGGCCATCACCGTCATTGGTAGGAAGCGCGCGTACGCTGTCTCATCGATGTGCGCAGGTTCCACGGCGCGACTCTTCGCGCGGTCGAGCGTCTCGCTCACCGCATCCACGATGTCTTGCCACTGCCACGATCCGATGAAGGCCGGTGGGGTAACAAGTAGCAGCGCCTGCGGGGCTTCAGCGTTGGGACGATCGTAGTGAAAGGTGAGTCCAGTGGTCTCTTCCTTCGCCGGGATCACTTCCGTCCAGTCGTCGATCATCAGGCCGCATTGCCACTGCGTGTGGTCGAACGGCTGCACAAAGTGCGCGGTGTAGCAAAGGCGATCACCGTCAGGCACGTAGGTGGCTGGATACTCGAGCCCCAGCCAGTGCTCGCCGGCCTTCCAGGGGATCTGGAGTGGTAGCAGGTCGGGTTCCGTGGCGCCGAACGCCCCCTTGAGCATGACCGTCTGCTCCCAAGCCTGCATCTTCTCGCGAACACGCGCGATGCCGTACAGCCAAGTGTCGACCGGCTCCGGCGTCTTCTTTACGGTTCGCTGCCAGGTCAGTGGATCACCGGCAACGCTGGCATTGTATGCGGCCTGCAGAGTTGCGCCTTGGTCGTCATCAAGCCTGAACTCAGGTATCAGGAGCGCGTCGTCGCCGAGCAGCTTCTTTGCAGCCTCGCCGAGCAGGCGAGCCCGTGCCGCCGGTTCGGCTGAAGCATCGTGCTGGACGACGAGCGCGGCGGCCGGCGTCAGGCGGGCATCCTTGATGATCTTGATCAGCCGCTTCGCGCGAGCTAGCAGGTCGGCAGAAATGCTGACGAGGGCCTTGTCGAATTTCGCGAGGTCTACCAATTCCACGTCGAGCTGTGACAGGGCCGGTGGACCGTCGACAGCTGCATGCACGGCTGCGCGCAATGTCATGACGCTTTGCGTAACCATTGCCAGGATGTTGCGCAGCACCACGAGGCGAGCCGAAAACGTGTTGCGGGATGCGCCAATCGCCAATCGGTAATTGGCAGACGGCGGAGGCGGGATCGTGATTGTCGCACGCACGTAACGTTCAGCAGCGGCGAGCGCCGATAGGCGCTCGGTCTCCGTCATGCCAGCGGTTACCGTGTCGTAAGTGGCCAAGCGTGCATCGCACTCGGCGAGCCGGGTCGCGAAGCGGCCCGCCACCTGCTGCACTAAGTCCATGACTGAGCCGAACCAGACGCGCTTAAAATCGAGAATAAATCCCCAGCCCGCGTCGCCAAGACCGAATGTCGAGGCACGCACCAGAAAATCAGTGAAGCTTGCGAGCCGGTTGTCGAGCCCCGCTCGGATCTGGGTCTCGCGCGCCGCCTGCGCCGCCGGCGTCTCGCCAAGTGGAATCACATGCAATGGTTCCAAGGCGTCACGAAACGTAATGAGATCGTCGCGCAAATCCGTAAGCGCGGTCTGCACCTTTGTGATCCGCGCCGGCTCGACCTTGACTAGTGCGTCCATGGATGAGGATGCCCTGCCCTGGGCCACCGCATCGGTCGGCCGCAGAGGGCGCGAATGCAGCACGAGCGGTCGCAGGCTGCGAATCAGTGCCGCCAGCTCAAAGAACGTCACCATTCCGGCGATAGGCTTGCGATACAGTATCGTGACCGCGCAGTCGGCGCGAGGCACGAACTTCCGGTGCGTATAGAGCACGATCCGGTCGTCCAGCTCGCTCATCGCCTGCTCGGTTTCCAGCGATGCGGTGTAGAGCAAGTCGATCGGCTGAAGACCGATGTTTTCCTGTGTCACTGTACCCGTTTTGTGTGCATTGGTCGTCGGATCAAACCAGTGTACGGTACACGCTACCGTGTCCGGACCGGGCAGCAGTCCGGCGAGCCAGCTATTGAGTGCAGGCTCGGCACAGCCCCGCGGCGTCATCCAGGCCGCCGGCAACGGCATATTTCCGATCACGGCCGGCGTGACGTCCTTAGCCAAGCCGGGCTGCAAATGCAACGCCACGCGATGCGTCACGGTCCGCCCGCTTCGTGGCGTGTTGATGATCGCCGGCTCGGGGGGGAGTTGGCCGTTGCCCGAGCTTTCCAGTGTCGCGGCAACCCCGTCGTAGTTACCTTGCGCGGCGTGGTACACGCTATCGGCGATCTTCAGGTCGGCGATCGCGTCGGTGGTATCGATCAGCCGCGCGACCTCAGCGTTGATCGCATCCTGCTTGGCCTGATCGGCTGGCGGAAGGTCGGTGTACCCGAACGGGTACGACTGCGATGTCATGTTCTTGACGTGCTCAACCAGTTGCAGGCCGTCCACGACGTTCCTCGCCTCGATTGTTTCGATTGAGGCGGTCGGATCACTGGTATCTGGGTGCCGGTCGGCGACCAGCGGGAACTTCTTGCGCAAGGCGTGAATGTGTTCGTCCACCTCGCCAAGCGCCCAGGCATCGTGCAGCCCGCGCTCCAATTGGTAGCCGAGGAGCGCACCCAAACTCTGCCCCTGGCGAATTCCCTCCAGGAAGGACAGCGCCACGCGAACGCGCTGCGATGAAAGGTTGATTGCGAACGCGCCGGGATTGTCCGGGGAGGCGTTGGCCAGGTACCCGTTGCGCAGTACGGCCGCGGCGACTGCTTGATTTAGCGAGGGCGCATGAATGTAGCCGCCGTTGGTGGAGTCGTGCACCAAAGGCGGAAGGTCAGCTGCGTGGAACGATGCGTCGAGCCCCGGCGACGGTGGAACTGGATCGAGCTGTCGCGTCCGTGGCCGCACCTGCTCCAGCCAGCCGAATGCGCCCAGAAGTACGCCTTTCTTTGTGACGGCGGCACCGCCCTCGGTCTTGTAGCGCGCCGATGACAGCGCGTAGTGCACCAAGCCTTGCTGCCAGGCGTCAAGACGATACGTGCAAGTGTCGAGATGCTCGGCGAACAGCCGCTCCAGCCGAGCCGTCGGAAGAGTTTTCAATACATCGAGCGCGGCTAGCATGCGTTCGAGGCGTGATGTGGCTGGATTGGTACCGATGATACTCGTGATGTAGTCGGCGACGCGCACTGCCGGGTCGCCGGTCAGCTGGGCATTCTTCCCATAAAGTATCTGCCAACGGCTCTCGCCCGAGCGCGGCTCCTGCTGCACGTGAATAAAGGGTGACTCACGCCGCGCCGCTTTGATTGCCTCGGCATTCATGAACTCGCCCAACTGGCTCAGGCGCAGGCTCGAATCCCAATATGCTTGGAGCAGCGAGTGCCGCAGTAGCAGATAGAGCAGCGCCTTGGGAGCCTTGCCGTCGGTAAAGCCGGATTCCTGGCGCAATCTATCGAGCGAAGTTGCCGCCGCATTCTTCAACCACTCGATGTAGTTCCAAGGATCGGCCGAGATCTTCTGCAGCCCAGCGGTCTCTGAGAGCGGTGCGTCGTCCACAAAAGAGCCTTGTAACAGATTGATGTTTTCCAAGAAGAACCGCTTCAGAATGTCGGGAACAGCGCCACCCGCATAGCCAAGATGCGTCAGATGCGAGATGCCCGTGATCTCGTACTGAAACGCCGTTATCTGGGCCATGAAATCCGCGCCCCATCCGTAGAACCGCATGCGGTTGTACAGGTCGTCGAGGCTTTCGGCGTAACGCTGGTAGTGCTCGACCGACGCTGGATGCAGGCCAATAATGTCGAGCAGTACTTGGTGAGGATCGCCGGTGCCACCCACTCGCGAAACATTCTGTGCCATGTCGGCCCAATCGCCGCCCATCACCTTCAGCACCTTTTCAACCCGAGACAGCATTCCACGGAATCCAGGCGGATTGTCCGCGCCGGGGATGTCATGCAGGTCCTTCTGGTCAGGCCACTGCGATCGCGATATCACCGTCGTCGGGAGAATGCCGTACGGCTGGCGGCCCAAGCGGATGGCAGGCAACAGGCCACGCCCGGTCACAAAATGCTCGTAAAACCAGCGCACGCGGTCCACGTCGTCACCGTCGAGCACCGGGTGCATCATTGTTTCGAGACTGTAGCCGAGTGTGGCCGGCCAGAGCGCCACGTTCATAGCCTGCGCTTCGAGCTGATCGGTGTTCCGGCTTCCTCCCACCGTATTGAGAATCGCCGGATCGATGCCGAGTGCGTCGGACAGCCACTCCCCGTCAAACTTTCCGTTCCACGGCGCATTTGCCCGGAGAGCGGGGCCTGGGTGCAGCCGCTCGTCAAACGTCCGATCAGCCTCGTCAGTGCGCGTGAAGCCTGAGTTCTCGTCTTCGGTGTTGTTGGTAGGCGTGCCCTGCTTGATTATGGCAAACCCTGATGACCCATCGCGGTGATGCGCGAGCAATTCTTCGAGTAGCCGCTTGCCTTCCACGGCATTGGCAGACAAACGTAAGCCAATCACCAGTAGCCGCTCGAATCCTTGTGTCGCCATCTCAGGTGTCAGGTCCACGCGGAAGCCCATTCCGATTTGCACGGCGCGATCAAAGTCGGTCAACCACTTCAAATCTGGGCCGACCATGATCTCGCCGTTTTCTTGTCGGAATTGCTCGGCGTCAGGTGCTTGCGGGTCCGGGCCTACGGTGAGGGGCCAGGGAATCGGATTGCCGATCTCCTCTATTACCTTGACGCCACCTTTGTCGTAGGCGAGCAGAACGAAGCGATCTGGCAATAGGTGTGAACGTGCAGGTTGATTCCATGATCGAATCGCTGCGGCCTGCTCGGCGGTTCTCGGGAACTCCACGAACTCAACAGTGACGTTCACTTGGTTGCGTGCGCGACCAGGCGGCGGCTCGTCACTCAGGTTGACCGGCTCGTAGTCGTCAATCAGCTCCTGTGCACGCACGTCATTCCCAATCCTGGTACGCAGGTTCGTCGTCGCCTGATCGATATCGACAGGCTTGCCGTTGGCTAGCCACACTGCTTTCCAGAACGCACTTACTTCAGCAGCTTCGGGATTGAGAATCGGTGTCTCGGTCGGTATGACCAGCACGAGCGCGTTGTTGGCCTGATTGTTGGGCTTCGTGCCGATGTTGAGCGGCCGGTAGTTCGCCTCCAGCCACCCCGCGCGGCCGGACCCGTGGCTTGCCACGAATGAACGCCACGCGCCACGCTCCTGCGCCTCAATGCCACGCGCCTTCCACATGTTGACCCAATAACGCTGAGTACTCGCGATCTCGGTCTCAGACGGCAGTGGCTCGAAAGAGTCGACCAGGCAGTCGTCAGGATAGACGCGAGTCCAGAGCTGCGGTATTGCGACTCCGGCGCGCTTGACCGAACCGAATCGAGTTTCGAGACGCAGCGGGAACATCAGGAAGGGTGTGGTATCGTCGAGCATCGACGCACCGGTTCTCGGATCGGTGAACTCCTTGAAGGCCTCGCGCCTGTTGGTGAACGCGGTCGTCCTCTTGCGCGCCGTTTCCGCGTGCTCCTTAAGTTGTTCTTGGTGCGTTTGTTCTGGCCGACCGACGCGCGTGGCACGCTTCAGGCCTTCACGCGTTTGGAACAGCGCCACGCGCGCCTCGTCGGCCTTACGAGCTGCGTCGGCAACGGCTGACTGAGCCACCTCGAAACGGTGCCGTTCTTCTGGGGTTGGCAACGGACTCATTGACCCTCCGGCCGGAGCATTTCGGCGCCATGGACAGCGACCAGCACCGGTGCCTGGTACAGTACGTAGGCCACGTCAGCCGCGTTCATGTCCTTGTTCCACTTGATGGCCACATCATCTTGGTGCTGTTCTTTCTTCTCATCCGGCAAGGTCAGCCCCTTCACCTCAAAGGCGCTCATGGTGCTGTCGATCACTACGTAGGAGCCCGCCGGTCCCGATTGTACGTTGTCCCAACCGAGGTCATTCCAGACGTGAATCTTGCTCGGATCGGCGGCACCGATGTCGAAGCCGAAACGGGGCTCTCCCGGCCGCTCTTTGATTATGAAGAACCAGCCTGGATCGTCGCCAGGATCTTCGCCGGTGCCGCCCTTGACTTCTGAGTCCGTCAGGTCAAATCCAAAGAAAAAAATGTCGGGGTCTACTTTGGCTTCGTACTGCGGGGTGCGCACTTTTGATTTCGGCGGGTTATCTTCTTCGGCCGCTGTAAGAGCCACCAAGCGGCGCTCTTGAGTAGGGTCGATGTCCTTGCTTCCATCAGTCTTGAGCTGCCACTCGGCGCGGTGCGCGTAAATGACCGCGTTCGGATACTTCTTGAGGAGCTCGCCACGAATCGTGAGCACCAATTCGTTCTTTGCGGCGCCGCTGCTTTGACGGTTGTCGTGATCCTTCAGAGAGGACGTTCGGGACCACTGATGCAACTTCGTGATATCGCGCAGCTTCTCCTTCTGAGCCTCTGGATCGGCCTCTGGTTGCGCGTCCAGGAACGCTCTGACATCCCAGAATTGCCGGAAGTAGCTGCCATGCTGGTCGGTTGGATACTCGCGCCACATCAACTCGCGACCGAGCTCGTGGTTCAGCCCGATCATGTACGCTTCAATAAATGAAAAATTTTGTTCCAGCAAAATGATGGTGTTTTGCTCGATCAGATTCAAGTTCGGCAAAAACAGCTCAGATGAGATGTCGATCAATGGTTTATACATTGGCATGTCGAACTGAGGATAAGCGAATGGTTCCCGGAACTGCTCTGTCACCATTGGGGCGAGCCGAGTGGGCAGCTTGATACCGGTGAGCGTACGTAGCGGAACGGTAACATCGGGATTGATGGCTGTCACAACTGCAGCTGCAATGGTAGTAAAAGTAAGGGATGCGCCGGCAGGCCCCTTGGCCGCTTCGCCAGCTGCGGCGGCCTTGCTGCCGCCGATGAGCGTGCGCGCGCCGCGCAGGCCATCCTTAAAGTTGGTGCCCTCAAGGCTGTCGCTAGAGCCGGTGGCGGGCGCCGGGTCCTGCCCCGGCTGCGCGATGGTGAAATGGGGGAGTTTTGGCATGGAAGCCACATCGGCTGGCGTGGCGACGACGTCGTCGAGCGTGTCGGCCTTTGTGAGGTCTGCGCTCCAGCGCCGCAACACCGCGAACAGCACCGCGGCAACACCACCGATGGCCGTCGCGATCGTTGAGCCGGAAGGCAGCAGCATCCACAGTAATAGGGCCGTAATCAGCAACAACAGCAGTATCACCCACGGTAGGAAACGAAGCTTCCGTAGCCAGTTCATGAGGAAACCCGGTATTGGCGGCCGTAGCTTGGCGGCCACGTCGCCAGGAGTCACGAGTTTGGGGGGCCGGATACGTGGAGGCGCGGCGCTGACCTCCTTGTTGTTCAGTCGGCGTAGTAGGTCCTGCGGTTGTCCGGGCGCGGCAATGGGCAGCGCTGTGGCTAGCCTGGCACGCGGGCGCAGCATCCGACGCACGGGCGCCGACATAGCTGCAGCGGGCAATGCGCTCTGGCGTATGGTGTGAGCGACGGTCAGGTTCCCGGCTATGATGCGGTTGTGAACCGGCGCGGCAATGGTGAACGCGCGCTCGGGATTTGTCGTCAACATCGGCTTGATATGACGGGCATACCAGATCCACGACACCTGTTTGACTAACTGACCGTCTCGAATGCGTCGCTGTGCTTCGAGCACCGCGCCGATCTGCTGCCACGCCGCAGCCATCAGATCTTCCTGCTTCTGCTGTACCACCTTTGTCCCGAATCCGGCCGTCACTCGGTGACGCGGATCGAGGTTAAGCTGGTGGAACCAGTTGTTCCGATTTAGCACGTTCGTTCCGTCGCGCTCCTTGAGCAGACGCCGCTGCAATGCGTGCCACTGGCCGTATAGCGGCGGCGTGATCAGGGGGTCCTGGTCTCCTGCCAGGCCAGGAGTCAGGGCAGCGGCACTATTCGCGGCCGGGGCCGCCTTTACCTGATAGTCGTCAGCCAGATTGATCAGCGTGGCGAGTTTCTCTTGAAAGGGCCGTGGATAGGGTGTTGCCCAGTTCTCGTGTGCCTGAAGGTAGGCCCAGTCAGGGTCACTGAGCGCCTTGCGTGGGACCTTAAGTGCGCCACCGAGCTTGAGCACGCCTGCCAGAGCGGGGTCAGCGATCCCTGGGAGGTTCGCGTCTGGGTCCTGCACGTCCATGTCGCGGGTACCGACGCGCTTGTCCACAGTACGTGGCTTCAGCAAACGCACCAAGTACTCAAAGTCACCGACTGTGCCAGTGCGGAAGTACCAACGGTGGTAATACGGGTAGTTGGTGCCCTGCTCACGTGGTATTGATGCCGCGCCCGGGTACGTGCCCCACGCCGACTGCATCGCTTCGGGCGCCTTGGACGGGTCCAGCCCAAGGCCTGCTAGTCGCCCGGTCTCGAAAACCGGCACAACAAAGGCGTGATACGCCGTGTTGTCTTTGAGCTTGCGTGGGCAGATGAGACGCGAATAGGCCAAGTCGGCATTCTCGTCAAGCGTCTGCTCCAGCCGCTGCACGGCTGGATGGCTGGGATTGGTGCCCGCTGGCACGGCCGTGCCGAGGGCCGGGGTTCGCATGCCGGTATCGATCATGCTGCGATTGACGTGGACATGAGCCCAGGCCCACAGCTGATCCGCAGGCGGAAAGCGCGCGGGATCATCGACAACGATATAGGGCAGTGATCGGTCACCGAGGTTGGCGCCTTCCTTGAACTCCGTTCCTTCCTCAAGCACCACCAGTGCGATCCAGGGACGAAGCCGATGCGTGGCGGTGTCGGCCTTGGCTGGCGTGTAGCGCCAAGGAAAGTCCTCGTCGTAGAATTCGATGCAGGGGACATAGTTTGGCTCGAAGTTGGTGATCCAGTCGCGCGGTTCGGTACGAACGATGGCACGTGACTCGATGCCGACAATGTCGCCCGGGCCGGCGAGCGGAACGTTCCGTGGAGCGAGCGGAATCTGCTGCACCAGGTTGGCTGACAGGCCGCTGCCCGTTAGCTCGAGGGCGATTGGAATTTCCGACCGCAGCTTCACGCGTCCGGCAGTATCAGTATCGGTGATCTGGTTGCCCAGTCCCTGTCGCAACCAGGGGAAGAATGAGTAGGCAGGGCGGCTGCTCACGCTACCCTCCTAATCTCAAAGTCTGGTAAAACATGCATCGTGTTGGCAAGTCCTGGATTCTTGGCGATGGCCTGCTCCATATACTCCTTCGCTTCATGGTAGCTTCCGAACACGCCGGTCCCAGCGACCATCGTATTGTTCGTAGTGTTTGCCACCCCAAATCTTTCGGACCTCGTCTTGATGGTTTCCTGGAACGGCTGCATCTGGTTCTTGAGCCGAGCCGAGAGCGAAGAGCGCGAGGCAGCGTTGCCACCCAGGAAGTGGTGGAACAGCGAGCCGCTGAAGGTCACGAACCGTTTCTGGAATCGCTTGAAGTTGGTGTCGAGGATGATCTGCTCGTAGCGCACAATGCGACGGACCACGAGGCTCGAGCGCAAGGCATCGCCGGTGGCCGAAATATCTACGCCGCCGTCTTCCTGCGAGAAGGCCGGCGCGGCCAGCTTTTCGTTCCTGCTCATGGCGTGGAACTGGGCCGGCGCGAACTCCTCTCGCACCACCTTGGCGATGGCTAAGCCCGGCGTCTTCACAGCCAGGGCGAAACGGTTCGCGTCGGCTGGTTTCTGCGTGCCGAAGAGATCGATCTTGCTGTTCAGCGGCACCGTGCGCTGTGTGATGCGGAGGGTGCCGACCGGATGGAGCACGAACTCCTTGGTCTCGCCCACCACGCGCAATGACACGAGGAGGTTGCCGCTCTTCGGTGGCAGAGCGCTCCAGTTCGGCTCCTTGGCCAGCTCCTCGGCGAGGAGGGGGAAGACCTCGATCGGCGGGAGCGTGGTGTCTTTCTCCTCCCCCCACGTCTCGTCGAAATTCGCCGAAACGTCGAAGAAGAAAAACGAGATTGAGCCACGCCCGCGCGCATGCCACGGGGTTGGGCCTTCGAGCGCCAGCTCTAGCGAGATGCTGAAGACGCCCATGCCGAAGACCTTGAGTGACACCGACGCGCCTAGCTCGATGACAAAGTAGAACGGCGAGAACTGGAACAATGCGTCGAATTGGAAGTGACCGTCCACGCTGATCGCGCTGAAGCCGAAGAACAGCTCGGCGGAGGCGCCGAACTGTACAGTGTTGGTCGTAACGGCGAAGTAGGACGACACGCGGATCCGGGCCTGGTCCTCGTCGAGGATGCAGAGGGCCAGGCGCTTAGGAGACGGGAACGGCAGTGGTGGCGGCGTGAAGCGCGGGTGGAAACCGCCCACGCTAAGTACGAAGTCCGCGTCGTCGCCCCAGGCGAATAGTACGCCCATTTCGCCTTCGAGCGTAAACGTCATGATTTTCGAGTCGAAGATGCCAGCGAAGAGCCAGAGCCGCTTCTTGTCGAACTCGATCGCGCCGACGAATGCCACTTGGAGCACGAGAACCGGCGCCTTCGCGTCGGGCAGGACACACTTCAGGACGCCGAGGATAGCGAGGTTGCCCGGGATCTCGATGATGACTCCGAGTGACAGCGTGATGAGCGGAGGCGAGCCCCAGCCAAGCTTGGCCATGGGACCGATGAGGAACTTGCCTTCGAACGCTGGGAAGATGGCACGCAGGTCGCTGATGATGCGGGGTGCGTTAGCCACCACGTTCTTGGGGAACATGATGTTGTTCACCGCGCCGGTACGTACACCGTCGGCCAGCGGCTGGAGCTTGACGGTGCGGTTCAGGCCGAGCAGTCCGCCGACGCCGATAAGCGTGAAGCCGAAGCCGAGCTGGATGCCGGTGCCGAACTCGGCGGTAATGATAATGAGGAGGGAGAACCCCTTGGATCCGTCGGGCATCCGCGTGGTGACGAGCCCGACCGCAGTTAGAGTGAGGAAGTTGGCAATGGACAGTTCAAGGACGCCAGCGTATTCCTCCTTGTCGAAGTCGAAGTAGAGGTAACCGCCGCCCTTTACCGTCCCAGCATCGATTGACAGCCCGAGACCGTTCGGTGGCTTGAATCCCATTCCGATATTGAAGCGACCGCTCTTACCGTCTGCTGGGTTAGGAAATTGCGCGACGAGCTTTAGACCCACGCGCTCGACTACGAAGGCAAGTGGTCCAAGTTTTCCTGAGACGGTTGCACCTACTTCAACATCCACATCCTGTCCGCGGGGCTTCACACCGAGAGTGAGTCCCTGAAATTCGATGGGTCCAAGCGTAACGTGCAACGGAATGCTCGTTTCCAACCCACCCGAACCCGTAAAGACAAGACCCGAACGTCTCGATAGGCGTATACCGAAGGACATTTCTGCGGAAATTCCTTCAGTGCCTAGCAAGCTGCCAAGGAATGAATCTGCCTCGTCCGGCGCTGGTTTGACGACGATGCGTGCGCCATCGAGTTGCGCGTCGACGAAAGCATCAAGCGTATTCGGCGGCACTAACTCTGCCCCGATCGCAAAACTCAGCGTGTTAATGTCGAGCCGGGTCCCGCCGGCGTTACCGAACAGGACCAGCGGACCGAGCACCAGCCCATCTCGCCGCACACCGACGCTAACGCCTGCGCTCACCGCGCCGGCGAGCACGATGTTCGCACCGCCGGGTTGGACAGTCAGCGTGAGCCCCTGGGCCGCGAAATCGGCGCCAATCACCAGGTTCCAACCCTCACGAAGGTCGATCGCCATATCGAACGAGCCGTCGACATAGGGCTCGATCGCGAGACCGCTATTGGTCACGTCGGCGGGGTCGTCGTGGCGACGGACCCGGAGACCGGCGAGGACGCCCGCGAGACCGTCGGCCGGCGTCGATATCGTCCCCGCGAACAGCGGGACATCAAGTTGAGTCCCAGTTGGCGCGTCAGCATCGACAGGATCGGGGATCGGCAGCGCAAGCCCGAACACCCCCGAGAGCCACATGAACGCGTTGATTCGCTCGAGCAGAATCTCGGCGTGGAACGGATTGCGGTGCCACCCATACTCCTCGGCGAGGATCGCCTTCGGATCGGTGAACAACTTCGGGATTCGATCCCATCGCACCTCGATCTTGTTGTAGAACGGGTTGTAGTCGCCCTCAGCGACTGCGGTCTGGGTCACGATACCAAGGATTGCGAGCAGACTCTCGAGTTTAGGGTATTTGCGCCGCAGGTACGTAACGATCAGGTAGTCGACGAGCCGCAACGGTAGCTGATCGATCCCAGCGTGTTGCAGGAATGCCGCGTCAGGGATCGCTGCCTGCGCGCGCAAGGGCAAACCGTCGGCTGTCTTCGCCGCCTTGATCACCGCGGCGATCAGATCCAACACCTTCTTGAGGAAGGACGGTTGGTTGTACGACCCGTCGGCGTATGCGTCGACGACCGCGGTCAGCGAAGCCGCGAGCGCGGAGGCGCTCGTCGAGACGTCATCGAACAGGTCAGGCAAGTCGGATCCGGCTGGCAGCCTGTAACCAAGTCGCGCGACCAAGTCCGCGCCATCATCAACACCGAGGATAGTGGTTATCTCGCCGAGCGCCTCCGCGACCGGAACCATGAGCGCATCGAGCGTTCCGCGCGTCACTAGACCCCCCACTTGGCAACGGTACGGGTCGCTGCGGCCGTGGTGTCAGCCGATGCCGCTGCGAAGTTCTGTGGCGCCTCGTTGTCGAGGTAACGAAGGCGGAGAAACGCATCGAGGCCGATCACGAACCGCACCATGTTGCCGATCACAACGCGATCGCGACGATGTTTGAACAGTAGAAAGTCGCGATACTGCAGCGGGGACCCGACCATCGCGGTTTCTGCGGTCTTGATTGTATCGGCCCAAGTGCTGGGCCCGCCGTTGTATCCGATGTAGACCATCCCGTAATAGCTGAGGTAGTCCTTCCACTCCGTGTCGGCGGGCGTCTTACCGGTCAGATCCGGTGGCGGGGCCACCCAAGAAGCATTGCGAGTCCACGCCCCGTTCACGAAGGCGCTGGTGTTCCCGAGTATCCCCGCTTCGATCTCCCGAAAGTAGGCGACCATCAGAGAAATCCCCGCCCAGTGCATACGGCGGTGCAACTTCCAGATCCTTGGGGTGCCGCGTGGGCCGATCGGCGCAGGCGATGGCACGAACGTCCCAAACACGCGGCTGCTGATGTAGCGCCCGACCGACTCGTCAGGGTCCAGCGCGATCACTCCGGCTTTGACGGCGCCGGAGAGTCCTTCACTCATGCCGATGACCGCGTCTGCCGGCAGGACGGTGCGGCCGTCGACACCGTCATCGGTATTCGGGGTCGCGTAGTGATCGAGCCCGTAGGGATAGCTGAGCCACGCCTCGCGGGCCATCTGCACGTCAGGGCCTGGATATGTGGCGCGCAAGCGCGCCACAGGCGCGATATCGGCGCGACGCAGTGCTTCCCAGAGGAGCGTGGCACCCTCCGTTCGCGTGTAACGTACGCGTCGGTTGATCGCCGCGAACTGCTTCACGCCTTCACGCTCCATCAGCGCGAGGACGACCGGCAGCGGAAGCGCCCGGTCAGGAGACACGCGCATGCGCTCGGTCGCAAGCCAGGCAGACTCGATGTCGAACGTGTCGAATCCGGTTGGCGAACCAAAAATGAGGTCGTCGAAACTCAGCACTCCCGACAACGCTGCGGGATGAGTCTGATCGTCGTTGTATGGTTTTCGGGGTGACGGATCCTTGTCGTTGTCCGTTCCGTCGGCGTTCAGGTGGTGCCACTTGGTCCCGACCTTGGTGAAACCCACCTTGCTGTCCCACCATCCTAGGGATGCAATCCCCAGAACCTCCATTCCTGCGGCATCCATCTGGCGACGAAGATGGACCGCCTTCTCGTGTTGGTCAGCGCGTAATGGGGCGACGAGGGGATGTCCACGGAAACGGGGATCTGCTTTGTCGACCAATGACATGAGGTCAACGAACGGTTCCTCCACGTTCGTGAAATGGGTCCCGCGCGTCAGCTCGAGCAGCCAGTCGGTGGTCGTATGTAGAGGGTTTGTCGCGATCGTCCCCGCGGTGAACCAGCAGGCGTGTCCGACCTGCTTGCCGGTGTAGGCCGACAGATCCCCCGCCCGCCCGGCCGTTGGCTTGCTGGCTGGCGCCGGCGCCGCGACACCGAACACCGCGGCAGCGAGATCCCCGGCATGAAGCGCCTCAAGTTCGTAGGTCGTGACCCCATCCACCGGGAAGGCGGTCCCTGGAGCCGCCGAGGCGTAGACCGGCGCAGGTCGACCGAGCGGGGCACCCGCCCAGCACGCGACCCAGCGCTGGTTGGGATCCTCGATCAACCTCAACCGCTGATGCTGTTCCTTGGCCGCCTTGGCCACTGCATCGTTCGCAGTGAAGGGCGGCTGATCGCTCGGCACGGGGAACCGTGCAGCGTTCTGCCCATTGAGAGCAAGAACCTCGGTCCACGAGTACCCGGCGAGCCGGCGCGCGTAGACGTTACGCGAGAAGAACATCAGGGACTCGAGCAAGTTGGCCGAGCCGATCACCTGCGTCGCGATCAGTATCAGTGCAGCCGCGTCGCTCGCTTTCGGCTCACCCTTCTTTAGCGTGGCAGTCCACGTTGCGGGGATCGCTTCAGCCGCGGTTATGTCCTCGATACGCCACCGCAGCACCGCCACCGACAAGAACGCGGTCCACGCCCTCAGCATGCGACTCACTCCCGCGACAACCCAGCCCATCACCTCGGGGCTGCTCCCGGGGATGGCGAGACGCGCCTCGGCGCCAGCTTCGTTCTTGTGCGCGGCGTTAAGTGCTTCTAGGTGGCGAAGCTGGAACGCGAGCAGCGCATGGACGAACTCCGAGACGTCAGCTCGGCTTACGTGATCGAACGCGAATGTTCGCGCCTCGAACAGCAGCGTGTGCGTACCCTCGACGGATCTCGCGGTGCTGAGTGGCGGCTGCTCGATCAAGAGTCGGCCGGTCGAGCTCGGGCCGATGACCTCGAGCGTGGTCGCGCCAGACCAACGGTACAGGTAGTACGGATCGAACCGGAACCGGCCGCTCACAGGCGAGCGAAGTAATAGCCGATCAAGCTCCCCGAGCGAGGTCTTCGATGTCGTCAGCAACAACTCCGGTACTGCCGCCGACGGCATGCCGTTGATGTCGAGAATCCCCAATTGGTTGATTGCAAGAGTTGCCGGTAACCATGGCACGGGCTTGGTCTCGAAGTACATTTCAACGGAATCCACACCGAGCCGAGGAATCGGCATTGGCGAGAAAGAAAGCGCGCGCGGATCGGTCGGGACCTTGTCCTGTAGCTTGGCGTCTACCGCACTCACGCTGCCTGGTGCCGGTGCAGCAGGCTGGAACGCCGTTGTTCCCAACAGCGTCATTCTCTCGTTCATTGTCGCGGCTGAGAGCGTCTCCCGCGACGCCGGCACCAAGTCACGGCCGTGGCGAGGCAGTAGCACGCGTGAAGCAGCTCCCACCCCACGAACCTCCGCCGCAGGCGGATCCTTGAAATATCGTCCATGCGTACTGATTGGGGTCGTCGCCGTCACGTCAAGTGCCCCTGCGTACTGCACGCGCTCAGCCGCGGTGATCCCCGACGGTGGTACCGCGACTGGAAGCGAGAAGTACCTCGCCCAGTCGATGTCGCAGACCGGTGCGACATTACGTGGCATGACAAACCTCAATACTCCTCACGTGTGTCGTGAGGTCGAACCCCGACGCTGGCGCGCCGATCGTGAAGAACTGGTCGAGCGGAGTTTCCTCGCTGTCGGCCAATAGCGTTTCTCCCGCCACCCAGGCATTAATCTTCAACTGATTGAGCGAGAGCACGCCAGTTGTGGTGGCGAGCGATGACTCGAATTCCGTGCAATTGGCAGGGGCCGGCGTGTTGATGGGGGGGCCACTCTGGCCACTCGGTGTAAAGCCTGCGTAGATGCTTAGCCAGCCCGGGTACATGCGAGTCAGGCCGAATGGCGCCGTACCGAAGAGCGCTTCGATGAGATCTACGCAGTCGCCAATGAAGCGCGCAGTCTCATTGGCGAGGTAGCCCTCGGCCACCAAGATAAGCTTGAAGGAGTTGTACGGCGAATTGCTGAAACCGCCGGGAAACAGTTTTCTCAGCATTGCGCGAACCTTCCAGCCCTGAGAGAGAGGCTGTCGGTGTGCGGTTTTAATCGATACGGCGCCGACCGTATGGACCTGTAAGCCGTGACAGTCGACTCTTCGACGCATCTGTTCGAACCGGCCAAGCGCCGCCCGAGATGAGAGTTGTAAACTGTGGGCAGGTTGAACTGTGGGATTGCTAAGCGCGCCGCGCTATGCGGCCTTTTCACTGTGAATGGAATTGTTTTGGCACGCATAGGTTCTCCTTCATTGCTGCCTAACTACGTTGTAGTCAGCTGCCGAGCCCATCACGTTCAGAGGTGGTCTATATTCAGCAGCTTCGTATTCCTTGATGTCGGATCGTAATACTTATGCGCCACTTCTGAATATGTGTCAATGAGGCTTCCCTGGATGCGTATTCCGGTTTTCTTGGTCAGGCGGTCTGGCGATCTCGACCAGTCTTTCCGGATGGCCGCGGACATCAGAAACGGTGGGCGTGATCAGAAGAGGCGCATCAATGCGGCCACCATACTTGATCGTATCTAGTTAGATACGTCATGGATCAGCGGACTTCCCTCGCCGTACCTCTCTCTGCTTCGGTATAAACTTCTCTTCCAACTAGTACCGCATCTATTTGGAGGAGAAGCCATGTTTGAATCACAGCGAAAAGGCGCAGTTGTTACTCGACAATTGTTATACGACCAAGTCTGGGCCACACCGATGGCGAGGTTGGCCAAAGAGTATGGGATCTCAGACGTGGCCTTGGCCAAGATCTGCAAAAGGCTGAAGGTTCCCTACCCTGGGCGCGGTTACTGGCGAAGAAAAGAGACGGGCAAATCCGTCAAGCAGCCTCCGCTCACACCCAACTCAGATCCAGCCAAACAGGATGTGACGATTCATCCTACTATTCGCCCCGACTCCCTAGAGCCTGTCTCAGAAGAAACCACTCAACGGATCACAGCCGAGCAAACTCCTGAACAGAAGATCGAGGTACCTGATCGTCTCGGCAAAACGCATCGACTGCTGAGTGGACAGCTCACCGAGTGGCGATCGGCCTCAGTTGATGAGTATGGCGCGATTCGGTCAGGCAGTTTGAGGCAGCTCAATATTCGAGTCAGTCCACAACACCTCTCTCGGGCGGTGCGCATCATGAACGCTCTCCTCCTCGCATTGGAGGCTCGCGGCCATCAGGTCGGCATTCAGGACGGATTCAAGAAAGCATTTGGTGTCCGTATGAATGGAGCGCCTGTGGAGTTTGGGCTCGAAGAGAAGTTTCAACGGATAGAGCGTTCGGAAGAGAAGAGCCGAAAACAGGATCCCTGGGGATACCGTCGCTTTGAGTACGTCTCCACCGGGATGCTGATGTTGAAGATCACCGAATGGGGAGCCGATGGGCTGCAGAAGACCTGGAGCGATGGGAAAACCGCTAAACTTGAAAATTGTCTGAATGACTTCGTCGTGGGACTCTTGAGGGTTGCGGAAGCGGTCAAAGCACGTCGGCTAAAGCAGGAGCACGAGGAACAGCTCAGACGGGAAGCCGAACGTCGACGTCAGGAAGAAGCGATCAAGCGGCAAGAAGAGTTGGCTAGACTGCAGGCTTTGGAGCAGGAAGCCGCAAATTGGGCAAAGGCCCAGCAGCTAAGAGCCTACCTGTCAGCACTCAAGGACATGCTGACCACCAAACATGGCGCGATCCAGCCAGGAAGCCAAGCAGATCAATGGCTTATCTGTATAGCTCAAGACTTCATCTGACAGACAGCGAGTCCTCTCCGGGTTTAGGCCGCTAGTATTTTCTCTTTCGCCAAGGGCACAGTGTCCGCGAATGTTTGCCACGGCGTTTTGCCGTAGCACCAGCGTCCCTGGTGGGATCGCTGCTCGTTGTACTCCTGCACCCAGTGATCCAAGTCGGCCTGCAGTTCGTCCAGCGTCCGATAGATCTTCTTCCGGAACGCCACTCGGTAAAATTCATTCAGCATCGTCTTGTGGAACCGTTCACAGATCCCATTGGTCTGGGGATGCCGCGTCTTGGTGCGCGTGTGGTCGATGTTCTCCACGGCAAGGTACAGCTCGTACTCGTGGCGCTCCGGCGCCCCGCAGTACTCCGTGCCGCGGTCGGTGAGGACCCGGTTCAGCGGAATCTCGTGCTGGTCGAAGAATGGCAACACACGATCATTGAGCAAGTCCGCGGCGGTGATCGGTGTCTTCCGGTCATAGAGTTTTGCGAACCCCACCTTGCTGTAGGTGTCGATGAAGGTCTGTTGATAGATCCGACCCACGCCCTTCAAGGTCCCAACATAGAACGTGTCCTGTGCGCCGCAGTAGCCCGGACATTCGCTCTCGAATTCGCCATGGGCTTCTTTGTCGGCCGTGGCCTTCTCCAGCGCAACGACCTGCGCCTCGGTCAGCACGAGGCCTTCTTGGGCGACCTTGGCCTCCAAGGCCTTCAGCCGCTTCCGCATGGTCTCCAGATCATGCCGGAGCCAGATACACCGGCCGCCTGCGGGGGAGATCGTCAGGGCTCGTTTGCGGAGTTCATTCGCCACGCGTAGTTGGCCCCAGGCGGGTTGCTCAATAGCTATTTGCACGATGGCCTGCTCCACATCGGGGGAGACCCGATTCTTCAGCAATGGTTTCTGGCGGGAGATCTCTTGAAGCGCAGCCTCTCCCCCCATCTCGTAGAGTTCTTTGAACCGGTAGAAACTATCGCGGCTATAGCCCATCACCTGGCAGGCCTTGGAGACATTGCCCAGGTGTTTCGCCAATTCCAACACGCCCACCTTGGTCTTGATGATCTTCTGCTCTGTCGTCATGGTCCTCACTCCTTCCGCGAAGGCGAGGACTCTACCGGACTGTCAGATTAAGTTCTAGCTTTCACAGCTTATCTGGGCCCACCAACATGCAGATCGGCTCGACCCACTCGTGGCCGGATAACTTCGAATATTGCGTCTACTTTGAATCCCTTACCTCCTAAGCTGTGGTGATTTCTCATGGGGAAAGGGGTATTCTTCCGGACAATAGGGGGAAGTGGGATTTCCCTGGCACTTGAGGAGGATGAGCACCATCAATGGCGCCTAAAGGAAAGATGTCAGCGAAAGCGGAGACTGGTGCCAATCTCGGATTTGAAGCCAAGCTCTGGCAGATGGCCGACGGACTTCGCAACAACATGGACGCGGCCGAGTACAAGCACGTCGTGCTCGGCCTGATCTTCTTGAAATACATCTCCGACGCCTTCGAGGCAAAGCACGCGGAGCTTGATGCACAGCGGAAGCAGGGTGCTGACCCGGAAGATCCAGACGAATATAAGGCGGCGAGTATCTTCTGGGTACCCAAAGAAGCGCGGTGGTCACATCTCAAGGCGAATGCCCCGCAGCCGTCCATAGGAACGCTCGTTGACGATGCGATGAGTGCGATTGAGCGCGACAACCTGTCACTCAAGGGGGTATTACCGAAAGACTTTGGACGAACAGGTCTCGATAAGCAACGGCTTGGCCAGCTCATTAATCTTGTCTCTGACATCGCACTTGGTAGCCCAGCAGATCGTGCGAAGGACACACTTGGCCGCGTCTACGAGTACTTCCTCTCACAGTTCGCCAGTGCCGAGGGAAAGAAGGGCGGGCAGTTCTACACGCCATCCCGTGTGGTGCGCGTGCTGGTTGAGATGCTTGCACCCTACAAGGGCCGTGTCTATGACCCGTGCTGCGGATCTGGCGGGATGTTCGTCAGTAGCGAAAAGTTCATCGAGGCCCACAGCGGTAAGCTCGGCGACATCTCCATCTACGGCCAGGAGTCCAACTACACAACGTGGCGGCTCGCCAAGATGAACCTCGCCATCCGCGGTATCGATGCGCAGATTGCGCATGGAGACACGTTTCACAACGACCGGCACCCCGATCTCAAGGCCGACTACGTGCTGGCCAACCCACCCTTCAACGACAGCGACTGGCGCGGCGAGCTGCTGAAGGACGATAAGCGTTGGGTCTACGGCACACCGCCTGCGGGCAACGCCAACTACGCCTGGGTGCAGCACTTCATCCACCACCTGGCACCCACGGGGCTCGCAGGGTTCGTCCTTGCAAATGGATCGATGTCGGCCAATCAGTCGGGCGAGGGCGAGATCCGCAAGGCCATCATCGAGGCCGACCTGGTGGACTGTATGGTCGCGCTGCCCGGTCAATTGTTTTACTCGACACAGATTCCGGTTTGTCTGTGGTTTATCGCGCGCAACAAGAGGAACGGCCGCTTCCGCGACCGACGCTGTGAAACACTCTTCATCGACGCCCGCAAGCTGGGAACCTTGGTGGATCGCGTGCATCGTGAGCTGACCGACGAAGATGTAGCAATGATTGCTGGCACCTACCACGCCTGGCGCGGCGACAAGGACGCGGGCGAGTACGCTGACGTGCCCGGCTTCTGCAAGCGCGCAACGCTGGAGGAGATCCGAAAGCACGGCCACGTGCTTACACCAGGCCGCTACGTTGGCGCCGAGGCCGCTGAAGATGACGGCGAGCCCTTCGAGGAGAAGATGAAGCGCCTTACCGCGAGCCTGCGTGAACAGCAGATCGAGGCCAAGAAGCTGGATGCTGCGATCGCCGCCAATCTAAAGGAACTTGGGTATGGCGGATAACGGCTCTCGCCAGACGCTCGGCGATTACTTCACGCTTCAGCGAGGGACCACGTACAAGAGTCGGCTGTTAGGTCTGCCTGGGCCAGTATTGCTCGGTCTTGCAACGATTCAACGTAATGGAGGGTTTCGTACAGATTCCCTTCAGACATACGGCGGCGAGTCTCCAGCTAAGCTGCTTGTGCGACCGGGAGATCTGTATCTTTCACTGAAGGACGTCACGCAATCGGCGGACTTGCTCGGAGCGGTCGCGCGACTGCCAATCGACCATCCTCCGGGACGCTTGACACAAGATACGGTCAAGTTGGAGCCAAAAGGTTCCGACGTTCCGCTCGATTATCTCTATTGGTTGCTCCGCACCCCACAATACCGAAGCTACTGCCGGGCACACGCAACTGGCACAACAAATCTTGGTTTGGGTCGCGAGGATTTCCTTTCGTTCCCAGCGCCGGAGCCGACAACGATCCAGTGCAAGATCGTGAACACGCTCGCTACGCTGGACGACAAGATCGAGCTGAACCGGCGGATGAACAAGACACTAGAGGCGATGGCACGGGCACTCTTCAAGTCGTGGTTTGTGGACTTTGACCCCGTCCGCGCCAAGGCCGAAGGCCGCGATCCAGGCCTGCCGAAGTCCCTCGCCGACCTTTTCCCGGAGTCCTTCGAGAATTCGGAATTGGGGGAGATTCCGAAGGGATGGAAGATTGGCACTCTTGGTGATTTTTCTGGGCTTAATCCGGAATCGTGGTCAAGAGATACACGGCCGTCTGAGATTGAGTACATTGACTTGTCCAACACTAAGTGGGGTCGAGTCGAGGAGATCACGAAGTTTGCCGCTGATGATGCGCCGAGCCGCGCGCAACGAGTATTGCGGCCACGGGACACGATCGTGGGCACTGTGCGTCCCGGGAACGGCTCCTACGCCTTCATCTTGGTTAATGGGCTGACGGGCAGCACTGGGTTCGCCGTGCTCAGACCGCAACGCGATATGTACGCGGAGTTTGTCTACCTCGCAGCCACGTCAGCCGACAACATCCAAGCACTAGCTCATCTTGCAGACGGTGGCGCGTATCCGGCAGTTCGACCAGAAGTTGTTGCGGCCACTCAGGTTACACGTCCCAAAGAGGACATACTAGGGGTGTTCTCGCGCGCTGCAGGACCAATGCTGCTGAAGATTGCCGACAACGAGCGCGAGTCTCGCACGCTCGCCGCCCTGCGGGACAGGCTGCTGCCCAAACTCATCTCCGGCGAGCTACGAATTCGGAAAACGAACGGCTTCGAAAGAGGAATGCAACATGGCCGCAACTGACTTGCCTCAATCTGAAGCAGATGCTCTGATCGCGCTGGCCAAGGTCAAGGTTAATGATGATTCCTATGACTACCCAGGGACCGGCGGATCGCTCGTTGTGCCGCTCACATCACAAGATAAACGCGAGGAGTTTCTGCTGGACATTTATCGTGGACGAATTGATCTGCTGAAAGGTACGTACCAGAACCGTGCTCGTCAGGTTATCGTCCTTGTTCGAGTCGATTTCGGCGGTGCGCCCCATCGCAATCCAGACGGGGAAGAAGTCCCGTGTCCGCATCTTCATCTGTACCGCGAAGGCTTCGGTGATAAGTGGGCTATGCCCTTGCCAGTTGCGAGCTTCCCCAACATCAACGACCTGTGGCAGACTCTCGAAGACTTCATGACCTTTTGTAATGTCGTCGATCGACCTGCAATTGCCAGGGGACTTTTCATATGATCGATCAAGTCCAGGAGCTGCTCGATCAGTATTGGTCCTGGCTAAAGGATAAGACCAAGCTGCGCGAAGTCGACGGAGAATGGGTAGAGATTACGACTCCTCACCTCGATCGACACAACGACTACCTGCAAATTTATGCACGCCGTCGGAATGGCACCCTTGTGCTAACCGACGACGGCTACATTATTGGCGACCTTAATCGAAGCGGTTGCAAGCTCGATAGCCCCAAGCGACAGGCGTTGCTGAATATGACCCTCGCAGGATTCGGCGTTCAGCTTATCGATGGGCGGCTTGAAGTCCATGCTTCCCCTGAAAACTTCGCTATGCGCAAGCACAACCTTCTGCAGGCCATGCTTGCAGTAAATGATCTTTTCTTTCTCTCAATCCCAATGGTTGCCAGCTTGTTCTATGAAGACGTTGTCTCGTGGCTCGACTCTAGCGACATTCGGTACACGCCGAACGTTAAGTTTACGGGGAAGAGTGGTTATGACCACCTATTCGATTTCGTTATCCCAAAATCACGGCGGCAGCCTGAGCGCATTCTTCACACGATAACTCGACCAAGTAAGGACACCGCTGAGGCAGCGGCATTTAAGTGGATTGACACTAGAGACGTGCGTTCGCCAGATTCTCGCGCCTATGCGCTTCTTAATGACCAAGAGCAAAGAGTTTCACAAGGTGTGCTCGATGCTCTGGCTAACTATGACATACGCCCTGTGGTCTGGAGTGCTCGCGAGGCAGTTAGAGATGAGCTAGCTGCATAGAAACTGCGATTTCCAATAATGGGCGATATGTCATTCATCAACGATTTTAGAATGCACGGGGCGCGAGAGGCCATGGCTTCTGGAATGGTCCACATTGAGGAGCAGGTCAAGGGGCTTGAGCGGTCCGTGACGGAAAACCCCGGTTTAGCCTTTGATCTTGCCAAAACACTAGTTGAAAGCACCTGTAAGACCATACTGAGTGAGCGCAAGATCGCATTCTCTCCAGATGACGATCTCCCCAAGCTATTTAAGATGGTGTCCAAGCATCTCCCTTTTCTCCCAGAATTATCTGCCAACGAAGCTGACGCGAGAAGGAGGCTGTCGCAAACGCTCGGTGGACTCCATACATCACTGGTAGGAGTGTGTGAACTCAGAAATTCATACGGGTTTGCATCCCATGGGAGTGAAACGCAGCGACCAGTCATGGCTGGAGCACAGGCCATCCTGGCTGCTCAGGCAGCGGACACCATCATTGGTTTTTTACATCGAGTTCATCGTCAAAACACGGTTGCGGTTACGCCTGCTCGGGTGACCTACGAACAGAATCAAGATTTTAATGAGTATGTGGATTTCGCAAACGATCCAATTCAGATATTTCATCTAGAATACAAAGCAAGTGAAGTGCTCTTTAATGTGGATAAGGAAGCCTATCGCGATCTACTCGCCAACTATTCTAGCGATGAGGCCGACCAGGATAATCCAGTAGTAAAGAGCGAACCATCGGAGACCGTCCAGTGAATGCCCCGGGGGTTGCTGAATCGGTGGTCGAGCAGGCCGCTCTCGCCTGGCTAGAGTCTCTCGGCTATTCCGTCCTGCATGGGCCAGATATTGCCGCGGGCATGGCCAGTGCCGAGCGCAGCGACCCAGGCTACCGCGACGTGCTTCTGGATGGCCGGCTGCACCAGGCGCTCGTAAGGCTAAATCCGGAGCTTCCGCCTGAGGCACTGGAAGACGCCTGGCGCAAGCTCACGCGCGCGGATGCTCCGTCGCTTGTGGAACGCAACCGCGCCGTGCACCAGATGCTGGTTGATGGCGTCACGGTTGAGTATCGGCGCAAGGACGGCTCGATTGCCGGGGCGCAGGCCCGGGTCATCGACTTCGATATGCCCGGGAAAAACGACTGGCTCGCTGTCAATCAGTTCACGGTTTCGGAGGGTCAGCACACGCGGCGGCCGGACGTCGTCCTCTTCGTGAACGGGTTACCGCTGGCGGTGATCGAGCTCAAGAACCCCGCAGATGAAGACGCCACGATCTGGTCTGCATACCAACAACTTCAAACCTATCAGACCCAGATTCCCTCGCTCTTCGCTACCAACGCGGCGCTCATCATTTCTGACGGTGTTCAGGCACGCCTTGGGGCTCTTGGGGCTGGAAAGGAATGGTTTAAACCCTGGCGCACGATCACAGGACGGGAGGACGCAGCTGCGAAGCTGGCCGAGTTACAAATCATGCTCGAAGGGGTCTTCGAGAAGCGACGGTTCCTCGATCTCGTGCGGCATTTCATTGTGTTTGAAGACGAGGGTGGCGGAAAACTCACCAAGAAGATGGCGGGCTACCATCAGTTCCACGCGGTAAACGTGGCTGTCGACGAAACTTTGCGGGCAGCTCGCAGTGCGATGGAGTATCGGGCTGCGGATAACTTGGGCCACTACAAAGCTGGGCACCAGCCGGGTGGGGAACCGGGGGATCGGCGAGTCGGTGTGGTCTGGCATACACAAGGCTCGGGCAAGAGTCTGACGATGGCGTTCTACGCTGGCCGAGTGATCCTGCATCCAACGATGGCCAACCCGACGGTCGTGGTGCTCACCGACCGCAACGACCTTGACGATCAACTCTTCGGCACCTTTGCCCGTTGTCATGATCTGCTCCGCCAGTCACCGGTGCAGGCTACAGATCGCGCTGATCTGCGTGAGAAGCTGAAGGTCGCATCCGGGGGCGTGGTTTTCACGACCATCCAGAAGTTCTTTCCTGAAGAGAAAGGCGACCGTCATCCCATTCTCTCGGACCGGCGCAACATCGTGGTGATCGCGGACGAGGCGCACCGTAGCCAGTATGATTTCATCGATGGCTTTGCGCGCCACATGCGCGATGCGTTGCCGAACGCGTCGTTCATCGGCTTCACCGGGACCCCGATTGAGAAGACCGACGCGAACACCTGCGCCGTCTTTGGCGAGTACATTAGCGTCTACGATATCCAGCGGGCAGTCGTCGACGGTGCCACGGTCCCCATCTATTATGAAAGTCGGCTTGCCAAGCTGGAATTGAAGGCGTCGGAACGGCCCAAGATCGATCCCGAGTTTGAAGAGGCGACCGAAGGCGAAGAGGTTGAGCGCAAGGAGAAGCTCAAGAGCCGCTGGGCACAGCTCGAAGCCGTGGTGGGATCAGATAACCGGATCAAGTTGGTTGCACGTGACCTGGTTGAGCACTTCGAGAGCCGGCTTTCCACGATGGATGGGAAGGCGATGGTGGTCTGCATGAGCCGGCGGATCTGCGTGGAGCTGTACCGTGAGATCTCGGCGCTGCGCCCCCAGTGGCACGGCGACACGGACGACCTCGGTTCGATGAAGGTGATCATGACCGGGGCTGCCTCCGATCCGATGGAATGGCAGAGCCACATTCGCAACAAGAAGCGACGCGAGGATATGGCACTCCGCTTTCGCAATCCCAAGGATCCATTTCAACTCGTGATTGTGCGAGATATGTGGCTGACAGGATTCGATGCGCCCAGTCTCCATACGATGTATGTGGACAAGCCGATGCGCGGGCACGGGCTGATGCAGACCATCGCGCGGGTGAATCGTGTCTTCAAGGATAAGCCCGGTGGACTGGTGGTGGATTACCTCGGCCTTGCCGACGAACTCAAGCAGGCATTGGCGACGTATACCGAGAGCGGCGGTACCGGGAAAACGGCGATCAATCAGGCCGAGGCTGTGGCAGTGATGCTGGAGAAATTCGAGATCTGTCGAGGCCTGTTCCACGGCTTTGACTGGTCGCACTGGATGACTGGTAAACCAGAAGAGCGTCTCTCGGTGTTGCCTGCCGCGCAGGAGCATATTCTGGCCCAGCCAGACGGCAAATCCCGTCTGTTACGCGCCGTTACCGATCTGTCGCAAGCCTTTGCCCTTGCCGTGCCACACGAGGAAACGTTCCGCATCCGGGACGATGTGGGTTTCTTTCAGGCTGTTCGCTCGGTATTGGCCAAGAACACGCCAGGTGAGCAGAAGACTGACGATGAACTCGATCACGCCATTCGGCAGATCATCTCGAAGGCGGTTGTATCCGACAAGGTGGTGGATATCTTTGAGGCGGCCGGGTTAAAGAAGCCGGACCTCTCAATTCTCTCTGACGAGTTTCTGGCGGAAGTGCGCGGGATGCCGCAGAGAAACCTGGCTGTCGAGTTGCTCCGCAAGCTTCTGGCTGGTGAGATCAAGGCTCGTTCGAAGCGGAATGTTGTGCAGGCGCGTTCCTTCGCAGACTTATTGGAACAGGCGATCAAGAAGTACCAGAACCGGGCTATCGAAACTGCCCAGGTGATCGAGGAGCTGATCGGCCTGGCGAAGGATATGCGGTCAGCTCACACGCGGGGCGAGACGCTGGGCCTGACCGAAGACGAACTCGCCTTCTATGATGCACTCGAAACGAATGATAGCGCTGTGAAAGTGTTGGGCGAGCCGACGCTGACTAAGATCGCTCGCGAACTCGCGGAGATGGTGAAGAAGAACGTGACTATCGATTGGACGGTCAGAGAAAACGTGCGAGCGCAGCTCCGTGTCCTCGTGAAGCGTATTTTAAGGAAGTACGGCTACCCTCCTGACAAGCAAGAACAGGCAACCACAATTGTGTTGGAGCAAGCGGAGGTCTTGTCAGAAACGTGGGTTGTGGGGTAACTGCGGTTCATGTGTGACTGAGGGGAGTTTCCGTTATGTTGGATCTGCCGACATCGAGAGAGGATGATGAATTGATTCAGGAAACCAAGAAGTACCTCATTATCTGATGTCATGGGAGCTCTTACTTTGCCACATGTCCCTCCTGATCATCTTTCCTCATTGAGAATTCTCATCGAGCGTTCTCCTGGGCTATCTCCATTTGTACGTGGATTGCAGCAGCTGAGACTTGTTATCGATGCGAGCTTCTTACTCGGCGACCTCATTTGGCTCGTGAAAAAGCGCAAGGAGCCATCGGCCAGAACTGCTTTCAAGGAAGTGCTGGCATCCGGAACGATCCTGGCAATTGCTCCCGTGACACTCCGTCAGGAGGTCTGTGAGAAAATCCCCTTGATCGCAGTACGTGAGAATATTGCAGAAGCGCAGCTTCGCGAAGAGTGGGACTCTTACCAACCGTTTCTTCATTATGTTGCGGAGGACGATCGAAGAAGCTCACTTGCCATGGGAGCTGATTCTGCACGTGACCCAAACGATCTCCCTTACATCTATCTCTATCATTCTACCGATGCTGCTGCTGTGCTGAGCCTAGATAAGGACATCGCTGCGATGGGGGCCCCCACAGTTGGGTTTGATGTGATCATCCATCTTCGCGATTACGCGCGTTCCAAGACTGTCGAGGTCAGTTTCCTGGTATGCGGTGCAACGATCGGGGCTGCAAGTCTACAGGGTGCCATGGAGCTATTTGCGGGTCTAGCGAGAGGTGTTGCACAGCTGCCGGATTGGGCAAAATTGCTTCTTGTTATCGGCGGGCTCGTGGCTGTCTTGCACCCTGGAATCCGAAGCGCTATTCGTGATTTCTGGGTCAACGCCTGTCAGCAACTTAAACCTCTGTTCGACACGGTAGGACCAGCAGTTCTTCAGCTTGTCCACGCACTGAACATCGAGAAAGAGAAGGCCATTCAGTCGTGGAATGCAGCGAACGCGCGACTGAAGCCCCGCAAAAGGATCACACTCAAACAGTATGCTGTTTCGGCTTGCCTGGAAGCAGGGACACCAATAACGATTCAAGAAATCGAAGCAAAAGTGAGATCCTATGGGTACTCTTCGAGAGCAAAGAGCACGATGGGCTACCTCACTAGGGTCTTGCGTCAAGATTCTCGCTTTATTGCCTTCGGGGATGGTCGCTGGGCAATTGTGCCAGCATAATAGTGCTTCATATTAGCAATCTGGAAGTGGTGATTCTGCAAGGAGCGTTCTCTCTTTCACTCATCCGAATGTGCCTGTTGGGATAGAATGTCTCTCATGAGCGAAACCCCTCAAGGGAAAGAATCTCCCTCTCGGCTCCATGTGGTACTTGAACCACGAGCTGACCACACACTTCAGGAGATTCTCTTCGCGCTGGAACAGGCCGGCGCCGCGGAAATTGACCAGATCAGCACCAAGTTCGTCTCAGCTGAGATCCCCCCAATCTCAGTGCCATCCTTGGAAAAGATCGCCTTTATCGAAACCAAGAAGCCTTACGGCCTTGCCTGACCCACTGCTCATATCCAATAATCAAAACTGAGTTGTCCACGAGCCAGATCCACGTAGTGTTGACGCCGCTTCAAGATCTCCTGGACCTCTTGGCGTACCTGTTCCTGCTTTTGGGGTGAAATGGGCTCAGCGGAGAGGTGGACATGAATAATGGCCGGAGTAATGCTACAAGGGCTGTCCAGTTGTCTACTCATCTCAATGAACTCTTCATTCTTGTGGGATGAGACCTCTCTCGCCAGACCGAATGGAATCCAGAGACATACACAGGATCGTCCGAATGACGCTGCTCCATAGGTTGATCAACTATCCAGCCTCAATCTGTCGCTTTCCGGATCGTGCTCGCGACGCGAGCTTTTCGACTGACAACAGTTTCCTTTTTCTGAAGTGGCGTCTCTCCGGGAAGTGGAGATAGTTTAGTCCTCTTCAAGAGCTGCTCCACGCGAGCGTTTCCGGCCGTGGTACCAAGGATAGAAAGCGGAGTTTTGTTCTTGAGCGCCCGATGCTTGCGGGTCAGCCATGCCGTCGCGGCGTCTTGGCCACCCAATACATCACTAGCCCGCTGCTGTAGATCAAAGGCGTCCTGTGTCGCTTGCGGGTTGTTCCTCGTTTTTGTGGTTTTGGCACGCGCTACTCTGCCGCTTTTCGCCGGCTGAGGGTGCTCACTGTCCGCGTACATTGGCGGCAATCCTGTTGTCAGAAAGAAGATCTCGTCGACGAATATTTGCTGCGTCCGTGGAGGCAACGTAGGCAAGACGCTGTCGAGCCAGTCTTGCATGGCCTCGTTAGTGAGTTCCTTGATGCCACTAAACTTTTGCACTGCTTGGCGATACCCCTGCATCATACCCATCGTCATTCAATCCTCCGTTCGTTTCTAGTCTTCTGGCATATGAGAGGTGACAATTCGATTGAGTGTGGCACGAGTCGCGGGAAGGCGGTGTAAATTAGGTTGGATGAGGTGTCGGTATCCGGATTGTTTAATGAGCTTGTTCATTGAGATGCGGTGACACCCTGTCAGAGCTGGAATCAAGGGTGCCATCTGTCTTTCAATAACCTGCGCAAGAAACTGATCTCTTTCATTCCAGTCGACCTGCGTGTGTGATCCAGCCCGACGAGAGATTCTCGAACGATGAGGTTGAACGATGAGCCAGTCACGATCATGTCGAAACAGCCAGTGGTAGAGTCGGCGTTCTTCTCGCCTCGGAGCACCTGAGAGAGACTCCAGAAGGCAGAGCGTAGTCCATTGTTCCCGAGCGGACAAGACGGTTGTTATTGTAGGCTGTTGGACATGTCCACGCCAGGTGCGCTTGCGACTCGGTATCGCTGCTCGCCCATGCTCTCTTCTCCATACCGGGAGGTGAAGACGGGCTGCATGCATGGACAGATTCTTTTCCGCAATCCCCACGACTTGCGAGATGAATGGCAGCGTAAGATTCGGTGCTGACCAGAGACGTGTAAACTTCCGATCCCAGAAAGGGCCATATTGCTCGACACGGGTATAACTAAATTGGGCGAGTGGTCCCCAGTCAGGGCCGACTCGTACATATGCAAACCCGCATTCGCAGGCAAATCTCGCCACGGGTCGTCCACTATCCTTCTGGATGTGGACTGAGATGTTAGTCACGACTAAGTGTCGATAGTGCTGGGCGAGTGTATTGAGGCATGGCCATGGGCCACTCCCAAAGTCTGCGGGTTCTTCTGGTATCTCGAAGAATGCTTCGGCTGTCTTACCCAGGCACTGCATCATGAGGAGGTGGTAGAGCGCCGGTAACCCCGTCCTGGGTTTTCGAACAAGGCTCAGAACCCCTCGACCCGACGTCAGTCGTCCTGTCTGTCCTTCGATGCGAGCAAGGAGGGTAGACGGGCACTGGCGATAATACAGAGCCAGCAATTTCTTGATCGCCACTTTCCCTCGATAGCTGCAGAGTCCTTGTTCTCTGAGCAGGTATCGATATCGCTTCCACAGCGTGACAGGGTTTGAGGGGAGGGAGGTTTGGTTTAGAAGCCACGCCGCATCGTGTGCCAGTTGTCGCATAGCTTCGTGCCCAGGTTCAGAGGCACGAAGTGGCTTCGGCGTCGTATCGTCGATAACATTTTCTGCAGGGACAAAAGTGTGCCACCCTCCAAGTGCTTGTGCCGGAGCGGTACTTTTCTCTAACCAAACTTCATGGATAGGACAGACTTCGAGACCCGGAATTTGATGGACACGATGCCAATAACATTCACCAAATTCTTTGCGCGCTTCCTGTGTGCAAGAGGGACAGAACATCAGATGTTCTCGAAGCGATGTGCTTCCCCTCCTCTGTCCCAATAACTTATTTCCAGGTACGCGAGTGTCCGCTGATTTCATCGCTGTAACGACTCGCTGAGCGCGATTGAACTCGAGAAAAGGTTGATAGTACGGAAAGAGCGTGAGGCGATTAATGATTTCTTCCCCGGTCAAGCAGAGCGAGCCGCGTAGACGCTCTGCCAGTCGGTCGAGGTGGGTTGGGCAATGAATCGATGTGTGAAGCTGTGGAGTCCCAAAAAGATGATTCAGAAAGGACGAGCTGGAATGAATTCGCAGCCGTTGGGCATATCGTCCGAGTAGGCTATACAGGAGCTCGTCAGGATACGGATGAGGAATTGCTGGGAGCATGACGTTATCCGAGATGCTGAGTCCATGCCTGTCCAATAAAGCTCTCGGGGATCACTCGTCTCTGGGGAGGTACAAAATCCCCCAAATTGAGTCGGTAGGCTTCGATACTCAGATGAACCAAACGCTGGCGGCCATATTCTTTAATGATGGTGGGTGCAGTCTGAGGGTTAAGCAATTCGACCATGATTCGTGCGATGCGCAACATTTCCAGATGATCTGTTAAGCTAGGATTAATGAGTCGCCCCTGCCCTCCGTAAAGGACACGTTCAGCACTAGCCTTCTCGCATTCAGGTCCGGACAGGCACCACAATTCAATGGTTGTCGGTTCTAAGAACATTTCGTGTCTGACACATACATATACGCCCGGTAGTTGGTGACTGCGATGCCAGTATCGCTCACCGTGAAGCAGACGGTCGTTGTCGGCGCATGACGGGCAGTAGCGAAGCACGGTTGGCACATGTCGAGCAGCCTGATCAGGGTGGAGAAGATCTGGTCTGTGGGAATTTACCCCGAACGTCGGCAGCATGACGGAGGGGGTAAAGATGCGAAAGAAGGGAAAGAGGGTATGTTGCTCAAGGAGATCGTAGTAATCCAACTCATAATGGGAGGGCAGGATGTTCCCCAGGTGGTCGAGGTAACGAGGTAAGTCCCACGAGATGCGGGGATACGGTACCCCGAACAGTGTTCTGAACACGACCAAGCCATCCACGCGAAGCCGGTCGATCAGTCGTGCACACATACTTGCGACAAGTTCATCAGGGAAAAGGGTTGGTAGAGATCGTACAAAAGTTCTCATGCCTGGCATGGTGTGCTCCGTTACTCACTTAGATGGGAAGTGCGGCTCCGAGATTCGAATTGGCTAACGCCTGGGCAGGAGTGTGGCCGTGCAAGGTTGCCGCCTCAATAATGCCTGCCAGGGAGGGACTTGCATCTTGTGTTGGGTTTTCTGAAGCGGTTAAGCGTACTTTCCCTGGGGGATTTGCCATGGAGGAGGAAAGTGGTTCGGGTGGATTCTGTGTGGTGGATGTATTCTTGGGGGCGCTAGCCTGCCTACTCTTTGCCAGGGTCTTCGCTTCTTTCTCGAGAGTCTGCAGTATTTCTGGAGGGAGTACATCCTCCAGCTGCCCAATCACAGCGGTACTTTTGCCCTCTCGGAGTGCTTTGAGGACATTTTGGGCACTTTTGAGGCCATCTTTCGCGACAGACCGAATCATGGCTGGACTGATTCGCTCTCGCCCTGTAGAAATCGCACGCCATTGCGCCATGCAAAACACTTTGATTGCATAATCCGTGATGCCTTGTGTTTCATCGTACAGAGTGTCGCTCAATTCAGGGGTCAACTCGACCGGATGCCTGACGAACTGAAAGGCCCACATTGCATTAATGAAGTGCGACCAGTTTTCACTGCCTTTCTGCATACGATCCCATTCCTTCTCACCCTGCCCACTTCCTCGACGGATTTGAATGAATTCCTTTGCGAGAATCGCTCGGGCCTTCCATGTTCCGACAAGAATCACAGGAACTCCGATTGTGTTTACAAGCTGTACAAAGAAAGCCAACATGCGTTCAGCGCCACCGCTTTTTGCCAAAGCGAGCCGTTGAATCTCGTCGATCACAAGTAGACCGAGACAATGGTTCGCGGCGATCGCGGCGATTGAGGGAATCAGGGTATCGACACTGGCGCGATTGTTCCGGTTGTAGAGGTACAGGTAACTCTCCTCGGTTTTTTCTGGCCTGAAGATGGCATCAACAGCCTGAAGAAAATTGACGCACAGACCACGAACCGACACGTCATATGGGCATTCGAGATGAAGCCATGTGAGTTGGTCAAAGCGAAATGGCTGGCTTTTATATTCGGTATGTTGGATCCACTGAGGGTAGAGCGATAAATCTCGCTCAATAGCCGAAGTCTTCCCACCGCCGCTAATCCCGGTTAGTTGAAAGCCGAGTGCGCTAGATCTCTGAAAGGTTCGAGGCGGCGACCAAAAGCGATCAATTTGCACTCTGTTGTCACGGTAATATCCGGGTGTGAAGGGATTGCGCTGCGAGAGGCCTCCCCGAATAGCTCGCGAAATGGATTCGTGGAGATCAAGATGAAAGGGGAGTGGCTCAAACCACTCGAGCATCGCAGCTTGAACCATCTCAAGGCGGTCGTGTGGGTCGGCCCTGCGCATGTCTTCTTTAAACGGTGGCCGTTGGGCGAGGCGCACAGCCACCTCTTTTCTGCTCAACGTTGTGCCTAATGTTTCAATAGTGGGGACTTGTCTATAGGACCATATAACCTGCTCAACGTAGTCGGCCTTCTGGATCCTTCCAAGCCGGAGGAGCGATGGTGCGAAAGGTACGGAGTTAGGTGTGGGCTCCATAAATCCTCTTCTCAGTGAGATGTGATTTTGGATGTCAGTTCGGCTTGTGCTTCCTGCAACAAAGCGAATGGCAACGCATCGGGAATATATTCATCATCAACCGAGACCTGTGGTGGAGGAAGTGGTGGTTTCACACGCTTGGGAACGGGAGGATTGATTTGTTGTTCCTGTTCTCGTTCCTTTTTGTAATTGTCGGCGATGCCCTTGAGTTGGGAGGACTTGGATGTCGGAGTGACAGCTTGAGCAAGTTCTTCTTTGGCCTGTTTTATGAGGGCAGCTTCCTGAACATCAAATGTGAGGGTGGAATGTGCGGCTGTATACTTCTCGTCGAGATTCTCAATGTTCCGCAGGGTAAAGTGATCTTCGACGTCGTACCAATCTTGTCCCACCCAACTTAGCTCGTTGATGCGATCAACCAGTGTGCAAGGAACAAGTCGTGATCCATCTTCCAGCCGAAGGTAGAGGACCGAGTCGTCGGGTGGATAGTAGGCGACATCTATGCTCCAGGTCTTTTGGCCCGCGCGGACAAACCATTGTTCGCTTTCGGCTAATGAACACGTGTAGTAAAGATGTTTAAAGCGTATCCCTTTCCTGGTGACTGTAGCCTTGTCCCTGGGTAGTAACGTCGCCTGAACCAGCGGTTCTGGCTTCCAGCGGAGTTCACTTAAGGATTGGCTCACCCCCCACTCCCACAGTACAGACGGATAGCGTTTGACTTTATCTGCGATCATCTCTTTTGAGAGGGCATAGTGTTTCAGGAGGACACTATTGTTGTGCTTCAAAATGATCCATGTCAGGAGTTGTCGAAACATGCGAGGCGTCAGGACGCCATCCAAGCGACAGTCATGCTCGCCCGGTTGGCGTTTATGTAGCTTTCCAGGGATCCATTCGATATGTGTGTTGAGTAGTCCAAAATACCGCTCCACGAGTGGTTTCCAGTCAGGGCGCCAGGCTGCGGCCTGATGGATCTGGATTCCTAGCGCGGTGAGACTGTCCGCATCATGACCAAGTAGTTCACCGCCATCGGCGAGGATCGCATCTGGAAGGCCTTCGCAGGGCCATTGATTGGGTGTAATCGTGATTCCTAATCCGGCGCAAAATCTCTGTTTATTGGAAAAGGCTTGAAACAAAGCCTGCATGGCTCCCATCCAGCTGGGTCCTTCAAGCAGGACGGCAAATCCCACGATCATTCGGGAAAACACGTCGACAACTAAATAAATCACCGGACGCCCTATCAGACGATTGCGATCCAGCTCACTTCTCAGATAGACGTCACCGACCGTGGCATCGATGTGATACAGCGATCCCGGTCCCTCTACCATGCTAAGTGACTCGCCAAGCAGGGCTCTGTGGTTGCGAAGGAAAAGCTTCTCACTCGTTAGCGCTGTCAGTACTTGAGTCGGATTCTGGAAATCCCGCTTAAAGAGATAGCGAGCTTGTCGTTCGCTAGGTAGTGAATCTGGAGCCCATAACTTCGGGATGACAATCCCGTTCTTCATTTCGAAATCATCACAAAAGCGCGATTGGATTGTCTTCTTCACGGCTTGGGCAAAAGGGAGCTTCTGTTTAAGGTGAAACTCCTTAATTCCTTCAGTCAGTCGTTTGCGGATATCTTCGTTGACGGCAACGCCATTGCCGGCGGTCCATCCCAGTTGCTTGTTTCTACGCTCTGGCCCTGGACGACTGTCGTATACGAGTCGCCTCCCACCTCGGCCACCGCAGCGATGGTAACCGGGAAGAAAAGCGTTCTTCGTTTGTCCTGTCAGCCAGTACCGCCGCAGATATTTGTAAACGGTTTCCTTCGTCCAACCCGTACTCTTGATAATTTCAAGGACAATTGCGCCACGAGTGCGAAGTTCAAGGAGTGCGAGGTAATGCTTGGTTAGAAAAAGCTCAAGTTTGTCCCATACATGGCTTCTGAATGCTTTGTCATTCTCGGAAAGCGTAGCCTCGTCCCGATATTGTTCGGTGTAGGGATCTTCCTCAACCAAGACCAGGTCTTCGTTAACGAATGCGTCATAGAGGTATTTAAGCGGTGTACGGATTGGGAGAGGTCGTTTCTTATTGAGATTAATGACCGATGCGGTTTGGTCTGGATAAATATAGAGAATGCGTTCTTTGATTAGATGTGGTTGCCCATCTTTCTCTCCTTTCCATCCAATGACCCTATTGGCATAGAGCTGCATACACCCTGACCTTCCCCCCGAAAACTAGACCATTGGCTTGGAAGTTCCACTGTGCTGAGATGGGGCCCACAGGAGGGGCCCATGACTCGAAAACGGCACACGGAAGAACAGATCATTG